>CANNHR010000032.1 GCA_947505405.1 Rickettsiales bacterium | reverse complement strand
CAACATAGTAACCATACTGCTTGAATGGATTCCAGATACTAAGTCTCATTACGCCCTAAAGGGCTATTCGACGTAAGTTCTGGAATGACGGCTTACTCATATTTTAATGCGGTGGCCCTGAAATGGAACCGTGCGCAAAACTAAGTAATGGAAGTTCTAGTACTGCTCGCTAGTTAAGATAGATCGCCCTAGAATACGACAATTGGAAAAACTGTAGAGAATAAGTTGTAGCACAATCTTCTTTTTTATCTTCCAAATACCACTTATACCATCTCAAATCTTTCGCCAAAAAATCTAGCAACTCAGTTACTTCAAAGCTAGAAGAGTCTGTTTCTGTTTGAACATTAAGATTGTTAGGCGCAACAAGACCGTCAATTCTAGCTTCACAATTTTTTTTAGCTAAAAATTGTTCGAATATGTTTATACGATTTTGAGTTTTGAGCATGCAGTGATCTAATACTTTATGCACTATAGGATCATCAGTCTCGCTTTGTTCATAGTCTAAATACAACACCCCCATTTCAAAGGACCTTATACCGCGCTCAATTCCATGCCAATCTTTATAACTAATACTGTTATCGTTTTTAGTTTTGTTAACAATATCGTCAAAGATGTTTATATTAGAACGACCTACAGACATAGCGCGTGATAATACGTCATACAACTTGTCATTTCTACCCTTAAGCCAATCTAAGCGAGGTATACCGTTAAAGTCGATATCATCTTTTTTTGAATTTATTTGTAAAATAGTGATCTCATGGACTTCTTGTAATTGTATGATGGACTCTTTATTTAAAGAAGTTTGTTTTGGGTCTAAATGTACAGCTGAAGAAGCTCCAACAACCTGAGCAGGAACTTCTTGCATTGCTTTTATTTCATTGCTTATTTTAGGTAATATTATCTGATTACTTAAATCAACTCTTAATTGCATAATATTTTTCCTTATTTTAATAGATTAATAGTATCAAACATCTATTCCCATAATCTCCACCTGAAAATCATGCAAAGCTTCATCACTTCTAGCAATTAATATGCCATAATTACTATCCTGATAATGCTTAATTTGACCAGCGATTTGATCAGCTCTCCCCATATCAGTCGAATTGCTTATTTCACTTAGGTATTTATTTAATTGCTTGTCATAAGCTTCTATATCTTCTCTTAATATCTTTATTTTATCATAAATACCTTCCTTATTGCACATCTTGCCACGGAACTCCCAATCATTAGAAGTCCAATCTTTGTGCTCGTGTCCCGTTTTCAGGGTCACGCATTCTTTTAAAGATTGATTAACACCGTCTGCAAGTTTATTCTGCATATTAGAGGTTTCTTTGTATAGCAACGTTGCTAACGTATAATTGCTTTGGTAAGTACTCAATCCATATTTTTTATGTATAACTTCTACCTCTTCACTTTCTTGTTTTAGCTTAGCATAAGGACGATAATTTGGATTACTATTAAGGATATCTTGAGAACTAACAATGTATTTTTTCATATTTTTAACCATTAATATTTGTTATAACAAACCGCACTAAGAATTCTATCTAAGATTGGTAATATTCACTGTAAATTAAACTTAAGGTTTATGCAAGCGATAAATTTCAAAATAAATACATAACTTGCTTTTATTGATAAAACTTAATATAATCGCGCAACTTTATTAATTGTTGTATTAATCTCATGTCTACAGATAGGAAAACCATCGTAGTTGCAATGTCCGGAGGCGTTGACAGTTCAGTAGTCGCCGCTATGATGCATAGAGACGGACATAAAGTAATAGGTATCACACTGCAACTCTATGATTATGGCATGGCTGCACAAAAAAAAGGTGCTTGTTGTGCTGGCCAAGACATATATGACGCTAAAGTAGTCGCAGACAAACTAGGATTTCCTCACTATATATTTGATTACGAAAGTAAATTCAAACAAGAAGTAATTGACGATTTTGCCGATAGCTATATGCGCGGGGAAACTCCTTTGCCATGCGTTAGATGTAATCAATCAGTAAAATTCAACGATCTTTTGAAAGCTGCAAAAGAATTAAATGCCGACGCTCTGGCCACTGGTCACTATGTTCAAAAAATTGTCAATAATGGCATTGCCCAACTTCATAAAGGCATCAGTGAAGAGAAAGACCAGAGTTACTTTTTATTCTCAACTACTCAAAACCAACTTGATTATCTGATGTTCCCTCTTGGCGGACAAAGCAAACAAGAAACCAGAAAGATTGCTAGAGAATTTGGCTTAGAAATAGCAGATAAACCTGACAGCCAAGATATATGCTTTGTACCAAATGGTAATTATCGCGATGTTATTAACAAACTGCGCCCAGAAGCAAACAAGCCTGGTAGATTTCTGCATATCGACGGCTATGACCTTGGCGGGCATAAAGGCATTATAGCTTACACCGTTGGTCAAAGAAAAGGTCTTGGCATTGCACTGGGCGAACCTATATATGTAATAAAAATTGACCCAGAAACAAATACAGTCTATGTTGGTCCGGAATCTGCGCTTGTTAAAACAAAGTTTTTGCTTAAAGACGTGAACTGGTTAGCAAATGACTTATCGCCATCGAATCTTGAGGTGACAGCTAAAATTCGATCAACAACTCTTGGAGTAAAAGCAAAGCTAAATATCGTAAATACTGGGCAAATCGAAGTAATGATTCTTGAAGAAGAAAAAGCTATAACACCTGGACAAGCATGCGTTTTTTATCATGAAACCAGGATGCTTGGCGGCGGATGGATAACAAGAGAAATTAACTAAGAACCTGTCTTGATAGAATTGTCTGATAGAATTTTTAGGATAATTTTCAATGATTTTTAATGTGAATATACATATATTAAAATTAAAAATTATTCATAAAATGCAAAATATTAGACAAAAATTATGCAGAATAATTCTATGAAAACAGGTTCTAAAACTAAGGTATAAAAACTAATGAGCTATCTAACGAAAAAGAGCTTTGAATCAGTTAGGGAAGCCGGCAACACCAGTGGCCTCGCCAAAACCCTTACAGCTTACGACCTTGTACTACTTGGTCTAGGTGGTATCATCGGTACAGGCATTTTTGCTCTTACCGGATTTGTTGCAGCCAAGTACTCCGGTCCTGCTGTTATGCTCTCTTATGCGATTGCTGGCGTTGTTTGTATCTTCGTTGCCCTTGCCTATACAGAACTCGCGAGTTTTTTACCAACATCTGGTAGCGTCTATACATATTCTTACGTTGCCTTTGGTGAGCTTTTTGCCTGGTTAGTTGGCGGTGCTATGGTTCTAGAGCTCAGCGTTGCAGCAAGTGCAGTTGCTACTGCATGGTCTGGCTATGCTGTCAGTATTTTAAAAGCTGGGGGAGTAAATATTCCTGTAGCTTATACTGCTGGACCATTAAATGGGGGGATAGTTAATTTTCTAGCAATACTCATCGTAGCTTTCGTAGCTTTCCTGCTATATCGTGGTACTCGCGATAGTAAGCGCGTAAATGCTATATTGGTATTCATCAAAATGGCTGCAATTGGTGTTTTTGTATTCGTGGCAGTGCCTCATTTTGAAATCACAAATTGGGATAATTTTATGCCATATGGTTTTGATGACGTACTGCTTGGATCATCTATTCTCTTTTTTGCATTTACTGGCTTTGGAGCTTTAGCTACGGCTGCAGAAGAGTGCAAAAACCCAAAGAGAGATTTGACAATAGGTATTATAGGTTCTCTTGTTCTCTCTACTGTTCTATATATAATTGTAGGTGGCCTTGCCACGGGTATAGTATCTTTTGAGCTCTTAGATAACAGCCAACCACTAGCTCACGCACTCGCTGTAAACAACAGCAAAATTGGCTCGGCTATCGTAGCCACTGGTGCAATATGTGGTATGACTACAGTGATAATGATGAATATATATGCGCAATCTCGTATTTTTTATGTAATGGCACGTGATGGATTGACCCCCAAATGCTTTGCAAAAATACATCCGAAATATGATAGCCCATACATCTCTGTATTGATTTTTTCAGGACTTATCGCAATACTCGCTGGTCTAGTTCCACTTGAAGTGATCGCAAAAATGTCTAGCATGGGAGCTTTAATTGACTATATAGTCATAATGATGGTTGTGATGATTTTCCGCCGAAAAATGCCAGATATTGCGCGCTCATTTAAGTGCCCAGCTTTATTTATCATTGCCCCCGTAGGACTGCTTGCTTGCGTATATTTGCTATTTAAGCAGATTATTTCGAAAGAAGGAGAACTGATGTTTACCGGCGAATTGCTTATTTATTGGTTTATTGTTGTGTTTGTACTTTATGTTATTAGAACTTCGTTTGTAAAAATGAAAAAACCAATCGAAAACGGGGGCGTTGCTTAATAATATATATATTAAAACAGTACATGTCCATGTCATCCTGAGCAGTAAAAGTCATCCTGAATTTAATTCAGGATCTCAGGCAATGAAAGAAGATCCTGAGTCAAGCTCAGGATGACTAAATAGATCAGGATGACTGCCTTTGTTTTAAAGTCATCTCGGGCAGTATAAAAGTCATCCCGGGCTTGACCCGGGATCTCGGGCAATAGGAGTATAATTAACTTTCCTTCTACCTCCTGGGATCCTGAATCAAGTTCAGGATGACAGTTTTAAGTTCAGGATGACTTAACGAAGGCATGCGAAGCCTATCAAATTTTGAACGAGGTGGTCAACAGATACCATTTATTCTATCATGTGTCATAATTGTAGGTCAATGCCACTATATATAAAGAATATACTTGATGTACGCAGTTTTTGTCTTTATATTCTCTACTTAGCTTTTGAAGTTTGATTAAAAATAAAGGTTAATTTGAATATGAGAAAAATTAGTATTGCTTTAGGGTTATTGGTGGCCTCTTCTATCCTTGTGTGGGTTTACTTGGCAACTAAATTTGAGCAAATTGCAAGAGATGAGATTTTGCCAAGGATTAAGGATAACGAGTATATAGTAAGCACAGATACAGATTCCGCCATTATTGAGAAATTCAAATTCAGAATTATTCTTAAAGACGTTACTATTTTTCCTCAATCTAAGTCACTCAAAATATTCAGCGATCAAGTGGTTGCATGCTACAATCCTTTCAATGACAAGATAGTTGCGCGCTTTATAAGCGATAAATTTAAAAGTGGGAGCGGTAAAACTGAAATATATTTTATAGCCCAAGACCAGAAAGTTGAATTTAACAGAGCGTTACTTAGCAAAAAATTTGACGATATTGATGTCGTTATAAGCTCTGGCGAATCTACGGCATATTATACGAGTGATGACTCTATAATCTCCCATTTAAAGAAATCAACCATAAGCTTAACAAGCAAGTTAGACAAAGATGGTTTTTATAATACCGACCTTAAAATGGATGCAGCTGGAATTGAGTCAACTCCAGAGTCGAAATATTTCAAACATGTATTTGAAGAGTTGCTGCCAGGTTTAGCTCAGGAACAAAGTAGTCTTGACCAGAGGTTCGACAAGAGATTCGAAAAAGTCGAAGAGTACTATCGTAAAATCCTTAACAAATTAGGCCCTCTTGATTATAGTTCGGAATTCTCTCTTAAACTAGATAAAAAGCATGCAGAAAATATTGTTGCCGCTTTAAAGAAAGAAATAGAGCCCATTGAAATATACAAGAATTTTAGCTTTACCGGAGATAATTATTTTCTTTCTGTAAAAGAAACTTATGGGAATTCTTCTACGCTTGATTCTTTTAGTTATAAGTTAGCTGGCGACGGAAGCTTCATAACATCAGATTTGAATATATTTTTAACAAAAAATTATAGCGACGCTCAAAAGAAAGATATTGCTGGCTTGCTACTTGAGCTTGCAAATTCAATAATGAGTCAAACCAACCAAACTTTCTCGTCAGAAGATTTCAAGGGTTTGTTCGACAAATATCTAGATACTAAAAAAATAAATTTTTCATTCAATGCCAACTATGATATAGTCTCAAATAATGCGAGTCATTCTTTAGAATTGATGGTAAATGATCTTAAGATCAACGCAGATGGATCTGTAAAAGAACAGAAATACGATGGTAAATTAACTCTTGTTACGCCAAAAACCTTGATCTCAGGTATCTCGGATTTATATGACGGTGGTATAAAACTATTAGTGCAAAAGAATGGTACCGACACAAACAACGTCACCCTTATAGTCGAAAATATTAAAAATAACGGAATGGAGCTTTTATCAGCCTTTGATAAGAAAGATAGCTTAAAAGAAGATGATAATTTTGAATCAAATGTCAGTTTTAATCTAGGCAATTTTGAATTCAAGGTAAACGATAAGGGGATTTTAGATCTGCTAACAGACGAACGCGTGGTTAAGTTCTTGAAAAACATGCCTAAGAATGCAGAATAGACTTCTTTCGAAACTCGCTAATGCTGAGGGATTTGAAAGAAACTCGGAACGCAGAACCGCAATGTACTTAAATGTACACGAGGATTCTAATACCAAATCGACATATAAATCACCAGCAGAAGTAGAGTTTCGAAAGAGGTCTAATAGAATTTATGAGAGGGCTTTATGTCAAGTGATTTAGCTCCACTGCGAGGTATGAAAGATTTGCTACCACGCCAGTGGCGTATTGCTAAACACATAGAGAATATAGCCCTACAAACTGCCACTCTATATGGTTATGAAGGTTTTAGTACACCTATACTAGAATCCGCCACCGTATTTGATAGAACATTAGGTGACACATCTGATGTTGTTAGCAAAGAGATGTACTGCTTTGCTGATAAGAAGGGAAGACTAGTAGCGCTACGGCCAGAATTTACCGCAAGTGTAATGCGCGCTGTTATCTCAAACGGATTAAAGCATAAACTCCCATTAAAATTATTCTCTAGCGGTCCTTTATTTCGTTATGATCGCCCACAAGAAGGAAGACAACGTCAATTTCACCAAGTAAATTTCGAGTATATTGGGGCAACCGACCCATATTCGGACGCAGAAACAATAGCTTTGGCAACTCATTTCTTAGGCAACCTTGGCATATTGGAAGATCTTGTGCTCGAGCTAAACTCCCTTGGGTGTACGACTACGAGAGCCTCCTACCGGCAGGCTTTAATTGCCTACTTCAAAAATCATTTGAATGAACTATCATTGGACAGTAAGCACCGTTTGGAGCAAAATCCATTGAGGATACTGGATTCAAAGGATGCGAGTGATAAGCTTATTTCACAAGGTGCTCCGGTGATTTCTGATTTTTACTCCAACGAGGCAGAGGATTATTTCAAACAAGTCAGACATCATTTAGATAATTTAGGTATAAAATATGTAATAAACCCAAAGCTTGCAAGGGGGCTAGACTATTACTCACATACAACATTTGAATTCACAACTTCCAAGCTTGGAGCACAAAGTACGGTTCTTGCAGGCGGAAGATATGATGGTCTAGCAACCCTTATGGGAGAAGATGAAATTCCAGCGATTGGTTTTGCAGCAGGAATAGAACGCCTGGCCATGATGTGTACATTTTCCCTAGAGCAGGATCGCCTGGTTTATATTATTCCCATTGGGGATGAATGCTTGGATTATTCGATTTTGCTGATAAGACAATTACGAAAAGCAAATATTTCAGCTATCCTCGAACTTGATGGCAAAATTAGCAAACGTCTACAGGCGGCAGTTTCTGGTAATGCAAAATATGTTATATTTATTGGCACCCAAGAGATCAGTACTAATAGTTATAAGCTGAAGGATTTGGATACTGGGCTGGAGCAAAACCTTACAATGCCTGAAATACTTAAGATTTTTAAGTCTTGCAATGGTTAAATTAATTAGCGTCTATAGTCATCCTGAACTTGTTTGAAGCTTGCGCCTGCCTTTGGCCTAGGATCGGAATTACTAAGTTTAAATCCTGATGACTATAGATTCATGGAGCTGCAATGCGCATATTCAACATCATGATGTCAAGAGATCTTGGGGGTATTCAACAAGCGTATATTGATTACTCCCAGGCACTTAAAATGCATAATCATGAAGTGATTAACATCTCAAGCATGAGAGCAAAAATCAATACTCTACTAAAAAGCACTTATACCCTACCAAACATAGCGCCATGGTGTATCTTTTCGAAAATAATCCTTAGAGTTCTCATCGCATTTCACAAACCAGACATCATCATTTGTCATGGCAATAGGGCTGTTAATTTCGCTAGGGCACTGCGGCAGAGAAAATCGATTAGATCGCTTCTTGTCGGTGTATCACATAACTATAGCTATAAACATTTGAAAAAATGCGATTACGTTATTGCCTTAACACATGAACTTAAAGAGCATTTAATCAAACATGGCATTGGGGAGAAAAGATTACTTAGCCTGCCAAATATGACTAGAATTACACATAGCTACAATCCTATCAAATATAGCTCTCCCATTGTAATTGGAGCTTTAGGTCGCTTTGTTAGCAAAAAAGGTTTTATATATTTGATCGAAGCATTTTCTATGTTAAAAAATGCCGGTTACAATGTAATCCTTTTACTAGGTGGAGATGGCGAAGGTAGAGCTATTATAGAGAGAAAAGTCAAGGAATTAGGCTGGGAAAAAGAAGTTATTTTTCATGGTTGGGTAAATGATAAAGATGATTTTTTTAAACAAATCGATATTTTCTGCCTTCCTTCTACGATAGAGCCATTTGGTATTATTTTGCTAGAGGCAATGGAACATTCCAAGCCAATCGTTGCCACTATCTCTGGGGGCCCAGCAGAGATAATTAGGGATGGAAAAGATGGCCTACTTGCCGATATTGAATCAAGTCTGAGTTTATACGATAAGTTAGAAAAAGTAATAATTGACCCTAGAATGGCACATAAACTATCAAGCAATGCATACCTACGGCTCAAAGAAAAATATGATATAAAAATAGTTTCAAATAAACTTTCAACCATATTAGAGGATATTGTTAAATAATGAGTTTTCTTCAAAGCAAAACATCAAATGGTATAAATGTCGTTACTTACTCTATGGAGCACGTAAATTCTGTGGCAATCAACATCATAGTTAAAGTAGGCAGCAGACACGAATCAGAGCAAGAATCTGGAATTTCTCATTTTCTGGAGCATATGGCATTTAAAGGGACAAGTAATCGAACAGCTACAGAAATAGCCATAGAATTTGATAGAATTGGCGGTCATTTTAACGCCTATACTAGCCGTGAAAATACTGTTTACTACACAAAAGTATTAAGCCAACATACGAAGCAAGCTATGACTATTTTAGCTGATATTTTGCAAAACTCAGTATTTAATTCCGATGAAATTACTAAGGAATTCAGCGTTATTTCACAAGAAATAGCTGAGGTTAAAGATAATCCAGACGACTTGGTATATGAACAATTCTACACGTTAGCATACCCCAATCAACCACTTGGTCGATCAATTCTTGGCACCGTAGAAAATATTGCTAAGTTTGATAAATCTACGTTTACCAACTACATAAGTAAGCACTACACTGCCAACAACATTGTGATCTCAATTGCAGGGAAAATTAATCATAACGAGGCAGTGCATCTAGTTGAGCAATTATTTTCATCTTTTTCTGAATCTGCAAAGAGATCATATGTGAGCTCTCAATATGATGGCGGCATAGCAATTATGCAGAAAGATTTAGAGCAAACTACTATTGCACTAGGTTTTGAAGGCGTGTCTTATGCTGATCTTGAAACATTCTATCATACACAAATATTGTCAATAATCTTTGGTGGCGGTTTATCTTCAAGATTGTTTCAGAAAATAAGAGAGGAACTTGGCTTAGCTTATAGTATTGGCAGCTGGTTGAATTCTTATAGCGATAGCGGAATTTTTAGTATTTATGCAGCAACTGATCATAATAACATTGAGAGTTTACTAAGCAATATAAACAGTGAAATTGAAAAAGTAAGAACGAGTATTTCAGAAGAAGAATTGACAAGAGCAAAGTCTCAAATAGAGTCTAACATCTATATGGCTGAAGAAAAGCCAGAATATAAATCAGAAGAAATTGGTAAGAATTTTTCACTTTTTGAAAAATATTTCTCTGTCAAAGAAGTGATGGGAATTATAAACTCTACCCAAAATAGTGACCTTGTAAAGTCGGCCGAAAAAATATTCTCCTCTCGCCCAACTTTATCAATTATAGGATCACCGAATACAAACTTACTCAAAATATAGTCATGCCGGACTCGATGGTGCTACGCATGCCTTCAGCTCGACATCTTATTTCGTTGCCTTAGATCCAAGACCTAAGACGAAGCCACATCAAGTTCAGAATAACGTCCCATGTTGTTCAGAATGACTTATTTCCTTCAAGAAGACTTTTTTCTTGACTCTAATACCGAATTACTTAAGAATGACAATTGGAGCAGCCATGCTGTTCTGGGGTTTGAAAGCCTTTTGTTACTGCGGTGTGTATCCGCCGTTAAGCGATACAATCCTCGATCCTATGGTCGGGGAGGTGTTGGCTATGTTCAGAGTAAAAGGTAGAAATACCTTAACTTAAAAGCTACCACGACTGTCAGTAACGGTTCTTTCAACTCCCCGATCACCATGGGGAATCAAATAATTTCCATTCCTTATAGTGATTAAAATAATGGGGCTCTTGCTTTTTGAGCCCTTCTGTTTAATTTTCAAAATAAACCTGAGTTTGATAATGGAAAGGAAAAATCGTGACTGATAAAAAAACACTACAATTAGAAATATTTGAAACAGCAAGAGATGGCAAGCTGCTCAAAATACGCGAGCTGATTGCTCAAGGAGTAAATCCATTTTCATTAGACCAAGATGGTAGATCTGCAATTTCCTATATTTCTGATATTAATCAAGCAGACACAAAACTTTTAGCAAAAGAGTTAGCTCGCTTTTTATATACTAATAAAATGGAGAAATAGGATGAAAAAAAGTAAATTAGTCACTGCTCTATTTCTTCTATCTGCATGTGCTTCTGGTAAGACTGAGCACTCAATACCAATAACTTCATCATGTGCAAAAGAATATTTAGCTTGCTATGCTCTAGATAAACTAGCTAAAAAGAAATGCACGGATAAATTAGCTAAAAAATATACCATAGCAGGTAAGACCGACATTCAAAAATTTCAATTTGAAGCAGAAAAAATTGGCTTTAAGAATTTTTTGAATGAAAAAGGAAAACTATGTGAATCAATCGATAATGGTCCAGAGTTTGTAAAATCTGAGAATGCATATATAGTTTGGTGCAAACCAAGCCAGTTATATTTCATGCAGTTTGATTATGATAAAAAACAGTGGTCTATAGACAGAAGCTTATCAAAATAACTGTATCTTTAGAGCTGATAGTAATATACTATAGTCAGCGCAGTTGAGTTATGGTGCGTTAATTTCAGAACGAGCTTCACAGCCTATGGTTATAGGCGAGCACAAGCGAGAGTCGCAAAATTGGCGTACCAGAATTTAACTGCGCTGACTATATATCTACAAATTATAAGACTCCATAATAGCATATGTTTAAAAATAGACAACCTAAACTACTTGATACCACTCTTGTTTCAGAAACATTAGAAAAAATTGGCCAAAAACAAATAGACGGCAAAACTAAAATTTCTGAGTTAATGGAAGATTTTCGTGAAAATGGTATTTTGCTTGCGATGATATTTTTTTCTTTGCCAGTTGCAATTCCACTACCCTATCCGCCTGGATTTACTACGGTGATGGGAATACCTTTGATGATATTATCCATTCAAATGCTTATTGGTAGTAAAAAGGTTAACCTACCTCAAAAAATTAGTGACTATGAGCTTAAGAATTCTACTCTAAAGGCTATCAGTGACAAAGTAGTACCTAGGCTTATATCTGTTGAAAAATATGTTAGGCCTAGATTATCATTTGCTAAATCAGTTTATTGTGAACAATTTATCGGCTTCGTCAGCTTTATTGCAGCATTTTCCATAGCTCTACCAATTCCACTGACTAATGCTATCCCAGCTCTGGGCATTACAGTCATGACACTCGGCCTTCTAAATAGAGACGGAATAGTCATTATTGTTGGGTTTTTTATAACAATACTTGGATTGCTTATAGCCATCGGTGCAATCCTGGCAAGTTGGATCACTATTAAATACATATTTCATTCTATTTTCTAATGAAAGAAAAAATCTACAAAGGATCAACTAAAACTCTTTATCAGTCAGAGGAAGAGTACGCTCTAATCATGTCTTTCGATGATACTTTAAAAATATCCAAGGATGAAACCATTGAAGTATCTGGGAAAGGGGTAATAAATAACAGCATTTCTGCATATATTATGCAAAAACTTGACATGATTGGCATCGATAATCACTTGATCGAAAAAACTAACATGCGCCAACAATTAGTGCAATTTGTAGACGTGTATCCAATTCAAGTACATCTATGTTCCTTGGCCTGCGGTAGATACGTTACCGACTTTGGTATGGAAGATGGTTTTGTTTTTGAATCTCCTATAATTGACTTTAGAATCAAGAATAAGGAGTTAAATTATCCAATCATTAACGAATTTCAAATTATTAGCTTCGGATGGATGAGCAAATATGAGCTCAAAGAAATGAAAAATAAAGCCATAAGGATACACGATTTTCTAGCTGGCCTTTTTGCCACTGCTCAAATTCGCATGGTAGATATAAAACTCGAATTTGGCAGAGTTTTTAATGGTGACGACTTTATGTCAATGTTGGTTGATGAAATATCACCTGATACTTGTAAGCTCTGGGACATGGAATCCAACGAAAAGCTATGCTATGAAGTGGCCCAAGATAACCCAGATAAGGTAATTGCTGCATATCAAGAAGTTCAGAAGCGACTAAACATAAAAAAATGAGTTTGACTTTTGGGCAAACTGTTTATATACTGCCCTTTCGAAGAATCTTAAACTTGTAATAAGGTGTAGTTAAGTGACAAAGATTATTAAAGCAAAATACAAAGTTAGTAGAAGATTAGGCACAAGCATCTGGGGAGATGGTAAAGATCCTTTTCATACTAAGAATTATCGTCCAGGGCAGCATGGTCCGACTGGAAGAGTAAAAACCTCTGATTATGGCCTGCATTTGCAAGCTAAGCAAATTCTGAAATCTCACTATGGTAGAGTTACAGAAAAGCAATTCAGCAATATTTTTAAGCTTGCTGTAAAGATGAAAGGTAATACAGCAGAGAATTTTGCTGGCCTTCTTGAGCAGAGACTGGATATGATTATATACAGGATGAATTTAGCACCTACTATATTTGCTGCACGGCAGTTAGTATCTCATAATCATATAAGACTTAATGGCAAAAAGGTTAATATACCAAGCCAAAGGCTTAATGTCGGTGATAAAATCGAACTAAAAGATCGCTCTAAGCAAATACCAACATTTCTTGAAACTGCACAAAAACAAGAAAGAACTGTACCAGAATATCTTTCAATGGATCCAGGAAAAATGTCTGGTGAAGTCCTAAGAGTTCCTATGATATCGGATATTCCTTACCCGTTTGAGCCAAATTTTGGAAAAATTGTTGAGTATTACTCACATTAATAGTATCATGGGATAAACTCGGTTGGTTTCTCCCGTTTGTTGTTTTTAGGTTATCTGATGACGATGTTAGAAAATTTTAAATCTTTTATCTTGAAACAACAATTCGTTGTCGTCCTTTCTGTTGTTGTGGCTGACTAGCCACAAACACTCCTGCTCTTTAACTTCACATATTTATTTTTTTTAGCGTCTTTCTTTTGTTAAGAATGACGGACTAGTTTACAGGAGTATTTGCTATGAATAGACATATTTTTTTATACGGATTTTCAATTTTTTCAATGTTTTTTGGTTCTGGAAACCTGGTTTTTCCTATTATGGTTGGAGTTAGTAACTCTGACAATTGGCTTGCAGGCTTTTGTGGGTTTTTCCTGACAGGAATTATATTACCTTTCCTCGGACTTTTTGTAATTAAGCTTTACCAAGGAAGTTGTGACAAGTTTTTTGCAGAAGCTGGAACAATAGCTAAGTATGCTATTCCCCTTTTTACACTCTCTCTGCTTGGGGCATTTGGCGTAGTACCAAGATGTATCACTGTTGCACATGGTGGTTTAGAGTTTTTATATAACGACACTCCACTCTTGGCTTTTAGTATAGTTTTTTGCGCTTTATGCTACATAATCTGCCTAAATGACAAAATAATGTTTGCTATATTAGGCAAAATCCTAACTCCAATATTGTTATTTTTTCTGCTCGGATTAATTGTTATTGGCTTCTACAAAGGGGAAGAACTTACAGTAAGTAACGAAGTATTTACTAACAACTTCGTTGATGGATTTTTTCGTGGATATGCTACAATGGATTTGTTTGCTTCGTTTTTCTTCGCAAGTTTGATCTTTAAACAAATTGAGGCTTTATTTCCTGATAAAGATAATAAATCCATCATTAAAGCTGCGCTTGGCCCAAGCATTTTTGGGGCCATTCTACTTAGTATCATCTATTTGGGTTTTGTGTATCTAGGCGCACATTACAAACACTTAGCACATGATCTTCCAGGGGAGTTGATGTTACCTGCAATAGCAAATCATCTTCTAGGGCGCAATGGAGCTTTAGCTATTGCGATTATTATAATTTTGTCCTGCTTAACCACTGCTTTTGTACTTAATAGTATCTACGCCAAATATCTGTGTTCATTTAGTTTTATTGGCAATAAGCGCTTTCCTCTGGTGCTGCTTATAACCACCGTAGCATCTTTTGCCATATCCTTGCTTGATTTCGATGGCATTGCTTCTATTTTAAGTCCATTGCTTGATGTTTCGTATCCAGGATTAATTACACTAACTATAATATCGATCTGTACGAAACGTTTTCAAACACTAAAAATGCTTAGCTTTTACGGAATTACAGTGATGATGTTAATATTATAGCAAAACACAAAGTCATCCTGAACTTAAAATCCTGAGCTTGTTTGAAGCTTGCGCCTGCCTTTGTTTTAAGTCATCCTGAACTTGATTGAAGCTTGCGCCTGCCTTTGTTTAAGTCATCCTGAATTTAATTCAGGATCTCGGGCAACAAGGCCGTCATGAGGATATCCCGGGTCAAGCCCGGGATAACTTTTAGCCGAGCGCATTTATTCCATATCTATATTAGATGAAAAAGTGATACTAAATCACTGCTAGAAAAAAAGTTTGCCTCTCAATTGGCGATGGAGTTTTAAAGTAAATAATATTCGTGTTAAATTCAAAAAAATAATGCTTGAATTAATTATTATAAAAGATTATATACTTACTCCATCGTTTATTTTTTATGAGACAAAATAGTTAATGATTGAGCATAAACAACCGGTTAATGATGGTGGGTATAAGCGTGGTCTAAAAGATCGCCATGTTCAATTGATTACACTAGGAGGCATAATCGGTTCAGGATATTTTCTTGGAACTGGTGAAATAATTAGCCAAGTTGGTCCATCTGTTTGTATTGCATACTTGTTTGGTGGATTAATAGTTTTTCTCACTATGTTATGCATGGGTGAATTAGCTGTTGCTATTCCTATATCTGGATCATTCGTTACTTATACATCTGACTTTATTTCCCCTTCAGTAGCTTGCGGAGTTGGCTGGTCTTACTGGATCAGTTGGATAGCCTATATTCCAGCAGAATGTATTGCAGGCGGTATTATAATGGAGTATTTTACTGGTATTAACGGCCATGCTTGGGCTGTGCTCTTTGGACTTTTTATTACATACATAAATATAACGAAAGTAGGAATGTTTGGTGAAATTGAATTTTGGTTATCACTAGTCAAAATTCTTGCTCTTATAGCATTTGTGGTACTATCAATACTGATTTTCTTTGGCCTTATACATGGCGATCAACCGTCTGAAATTATTGGCGGAAAATTCATTTTTGACCAAGGGGGTTTATTTCCCAACGGTATTCCAGCCTTGTTGACCGCAATGATTTTATTGCTAGTAAACTATCAAGGCTCTGAGATTATAGGTCTTGCAGCCGGTGAGTCCGTTAATCCTGCGAAAATGATACCTCATGCTATCAGAAATGTTACTTTGAGAATTCTCTTTATCTATATTATTCCTGTATTTTGTCTAGTGCTAATCTTCCCGTGGGATAAAGCTAATTTAGATAATCCAGTATTTGCCGACGCATTAAATTATTATGGATTGCATTGGGCTGGGGTAGTCACAAGCTTTGTAACTCTTACAGCTGCTCTTTCATGCTCTAATTCAGGATTATATGGGATTGTACGAGCGCTAAATGCTTTAGCGCGTGGAGGTATGGCTCCTAGCAGACTTAGTTCACTTAATCACAATGCCGTGCCTCAGAACGCCGTAGTTGTTACGTTAATTGCCATTTGGTCGGTACTTGCTTTTGGTTACTTTTTTGGGCAATCAGTAATTTATATTTCTCTTTTACTGGTTTCTGGTTTTACTGGGTTAATGGCATGGATATCTATTTGTTGGGCGCAGATTAATTTCCGCAGACGCTTGTATAAAGCAGGTTACACCACTGATGATTTAAACTTTAAAACACCATGGTCGCCTTATACTGGCATTGCTGCAATCCTCCTGATGCTCGCATGTTTAGTGTTCTTGTTATTAAATGATCACTATACCTATAGAATCGCATTTGTTATTGGAGTCCTGAGCTTTGTAGTCCCAATTATTGTATATAAGCTTAATACTAAGCGCCGTAGTTATAACAACGTTGAGGATATAAACAGACCTCTGCAGTTTAAAGATCTTTTCCCTAAACGCAGTAGATAAGGTCAGGTTACGAGAATTTTGTTTCAAAAATGGATTTTAATGATCATAAAGATCAACCAGAATGGCATGGCTCTGTTGACTTTTCTACATTGAAGCTGAAACTTATCGCCTCAATCGTTGCCATTTCAGGAATCCATCTGCTAAAAGTTTTCATGGATGTACATAAAATCCCAGACAACCAAATTAAATGGATGGTCATTATTCACCTTATTTTTGTGTTTTCAGGTGTGTTGCTGGCAGTGATGGATCGCATTGCAGCAAGCACAAAAGTTATAAAAAATAAATAGGATATATTCCTAACTTCAGTTGAAGTCATCCTGGCGTGATTCAGTGTCTTTTTTTTATCCTGAATCAAGTCAGGATGACTTTTCCCACGCGCAGATCTGAAAGAGTCCTTCCGTCAGAACTCTTACACGTGAATAAATAAAAGGGATACGAGATAAAACTTTATTGTAAGATCCATAAGAAAACGACGATATATGTACAAAAATATTATGGAATTGCTGAGAATGTTTTT
>CANNHR010000031.1 GCA_947505405.1 Rickettsiales bacterium | reverse complement strand
CAAAAACATTCTCAGCAATTCCATAATATTTTTGTACATATATCGTCGTTTTCTTATGGATCTTACAATAAAGTTTTATCTCGTATCCCTTTTATTTATTCACGTGTAAGAGTTCTGACGGAAGGACTATATACAGCTAGCGCAAGCTCGCCTTAAAATTAACTATCACCTAATCCAATGTGATTTACTATATATTAGTTTTTTACAGCGATTGGTATAATTTTTTTATCTTCAACAAATCAAACCAAGTAGCTTTTTTTTGAATAGGTTGACGCAAGAGGTAAGCCGGATGGAACAGAGCTGTCGTAACTATTGGCTCGCTTAAATACTGGTTAATATAGTAGTAGTTATTCTGCCGGATTTGTGTGATTCCTTCATTCTTGCCGAGTAAAGAAGTAGTAGCTGTGTTGCCAACCAAAATGATAAGTTTTGGTTTAATTAATGCAATGTGTTTTTCAACGAACGGCTTGCATATATTCATCTCTTCATTGGTTGGTCTACGATTTGCTGGCGGTCTCCAGAAAATAGTATTAGTGATATATGCATTCTCCTTGCGAGAGATTCTAATTGTACTAAGCATATTGTCTAACAATTTGCCGCTTTCGCCACAAAATGGGATTCCTTGCTCATCTTCTGTCGCGCCTGGAGCCTCACCGATAAGTATGATCTTTGCCTTTGGGTTACCATCTGCAAATACTGTGTTGTTGGCAAACTGTTTCAACTCGCAACCTTGAAAACTCTCTATATATTCTTGGAGCTCAATAAGAGTAGCTGCTTTATCAGCGAGTTGCCTGGCAGTTAGTTCCGCTGCGTGACTGTTAAGGTTTGTTACGGCTTTTTGTGGTATAGCTATCTCCATGTTTTTGGGTGCCGTCTGTTTTAGAGTTGGTAGTATATTATTTTCGTTAGATTTCTTTTGAAACTCTACTTCCAAAGGCATTTGCGTCGTCCCTCTGATGCTCGTAAGATCCTCACGTGCATTAATAAGAGAATTTTTACTATCTTTTTGAGTAGAACAGTAATATTCTACTCCGATCGAATTCAGCCAATTAAGATGACCAAGCTTTTGTCGTAAATTTTTCATATATTAGTTAATTTTAATGCCCAAATACGTATACATAATACCAGATTATTTAGATAAACAAAGGTTAGATAAAGCGTTAACTGATTTATGCAAAGAATCATCGCGTAGCCAGATTCAAAAAGCAATAAAAAATGAAAAACTAATACTTAACGGTCAAATTATTTCGAATTTATCTGCAAAAGTTAGAGAAAATGATAACGTAGAACTTGTTCTTGAAGAAGAGCCGTCAGCGAGTATATTGCCAGCAAACATCCCTCTTGATATAGTCTATGAAGATCAGGATCTGATCGTGGTAAATAAAAGCCCTACCATGACTGTTCATCCTGGTGCTGGGGATCATAAAGAAACTCTTGTAAATGCGTTATTATATTATAGTAATTCTTTGTCGGATATTGGCGGCGAAATTAGACCAGGAATTGTTCACAGGCTGGATAAAACCACTTCAGGTTTAATGGTTGTAGCTAAAAATAATAGAGCTCATGCTCATTTAGCTGCGCAAATCGAGAGTGGAGAGTTGATAAGGAAATATAGAGCTTTAGTTTGGGGAGTAGTTAAGCCTGTAGAAGGTGTAATAAATCTTCCTATGGGGAGAAGTACCATAGATCGTAAAAAAATGACTACCCTTAAGAGCGGCGGGAAAAAAGCAATAACTCACTACAAAACCATTGAAGTGTTGCATAATGGGCTATTCAGCCTTGTTGAGTGCAAACTAGAAACTGGTAGGACTCACCAAATACGGGTGCATTTAAGTCACGGTGGGCACTCAATTGTTGGTGATCAAACTTACGGCAATAATGCAAGAAAAATACAGGGAAGCCCGGATTATCTGCATGAAGAACTACGAAAGATGAATCATCAAGCACTGCATTCTTTCTACATCAGCTTTATACATCCTGTTAGTGGAATGAGGATAGAGTTTGAAAAGGATTTACCTACAGATTATAATCGTCTCCTAGAAGTAATTCGCAAGTATTAATACAAAGGGATAAGAAACTGACGTTATGTTTACAAAGTTAAAGTGTACAGGAAAAATGAATATAATTAAATTTGTGATAGTTGTGACTCTATCAATTTTTATGAGTTCATGCTCTGAAAATAGTGATAAAGACACATGGATCGTTGCTACAAGCGCGGATAATCCGCCTTATGAGCATATGAAAGATGGCGAAATTGAGGGATTTGATATTGATTTGATGGTAGCAATTGGTCAGCATTTGGGAAAAAATATCGAGTTTAAGAATATGGAATTCCACGGGCTTCTAGCTGCACTTGCAACTAAAAATGTGGATATGGTTATAGCTGGGATGTCAATAACTCCAGAGCGTATTGCTAGAGTGGATTTTTCTGCGCCATATACTGAAGCAAGAATTGCTATACTCTTTCGAAGAAGCGATAGTTATAAAGAACCAGCTGATTTAAAGGGGAAGATGGTTGGTGCGCAGCTAGGTACACTTTGGTCGTTAATAGCGCATGATATATCAATAACTCATTCGTTTAGGACAAAAGCGTTAGCTAGTAATTTAATGCTTGTTGAAGAGCTAAAAACAGAGCGCGTTGATGCTGTAATTCTTGAAGAATCTCAAGCTGAGAAATTCTCTCAAATAAATCCTCAATTATCTAGTTTTCGGCTCAGTCAATATGGATCTTCTTTTGCGATAGCTTTACCAAAAGGCTCGCCTGAGAAAAAAAATATTGACCATACTATTAAGTCTCTAAGGAGTAACGGTACTATTAACGCTTTGACTAAAAAGTGGGGACTTGTTGGTACAGATTGAGGAGTTTAAGCAAGCGGCAGGTAAATTTCCAACAGGAGTATGTGTCATAACTACTTCCTTTAATGATTTATTATGGGGTTTTACGGCTAATTCTTTTGTTTCTGTATCTCTGGTGCCTCCACTTGTATCGTTTTGCCTAAATAAAGAGGCTGGTAGTTTTAGGGCATTTTCTAGCTCTAAATATTTTTCAATAAATATACTTGCAAGTGATCAACAAGAAATCGCTAAGCGTTTTGCTCATAGCTTGCCTGATAAATTTGCGAATGTTGACTATAAGCTAGGTACTGAATCAAAGACTCCTCTGATAACTGGTGCAACAAGTTTTATTGAGTGTAGAAAAATCAAAGAATTTGAGTGCGGAGATCATTTTATTTTTGTAGGCGAAGTATTACAAATAAATATTGAGAAAACCAAATCACCACTTTTATATTTTGCAAAATCATATAGAGAGATGAAATGAAAGTTATAAAAATTGGATTGAACGGTGCTTTTGGCAAGATGGGTAAGGCTGTAGAGGCTTTAATAGATGAGGAATCAGAAAGTTATGAATTAGTGTCTAAAATTGGAAGTAAGTGCACACAGCAACAAATGGATGATGCTTGCAGCGTATGTGACGTAATGATCGACTTTTCCAGTCCAAATAGCATAGAAGCCATTACTGAGGCAGTAGGTAGGCATGGCATTCGGTTGCTAGTAGGAACTACCGGCCTTGCGCCAAAGCATATAGAATTTCTTAATGCTCTTGCAAAAAAGACAGCTGTTCTTTATGCAGCTAATACCAGCTTAGGATCAAATCTAATCGCTGATTTATCAGCAAGATCGGCAACAATTTTAAACCATTATGATATAGAAATTATAGAAGCTCATCACAGATTTAAGAAAGATGCTCCATCAGGAACGGCACTTATGATTGGTAAAAAGATTGCTCAGGCTAAGGAAATTGATTTTGAAAAAAATGCAGTATTTGATCGAGTTGCTAGAGGAGCGCGTGAATCTAATGAAATGAGTTTTTCTTCTATCAGAGGTGGTGGAATATTTGGTGACTGTGAGGTTATTTTTGCTGGTGAGCACGAAGTAGTCTCAATTAGTTGCCGCGCTCTTTCAAGAGCTGCTTTTGCAGAAGGCGCTTTGGTTGCATCAAAGTGGCTAGTTGATCAAAAGCCTGGCCTATACTCCATGAAAGATGTTTTGGGCTTATAGCTAATCTAAGATTAGCTATAAAGCGCTGCAATTTATTTTCAAAATTATTACAAAATTACTTGTTTTTTTTTGTGAATTATTCTACTGTATCAGGCGACTTAGTCTACATTAGACTTCTTTCGAAACTTCATCTGGTGGGTTATTTTGTCGTCATTAGAACCTAAAAAATGCTCATGTAGATCTACTACACTGCGCTTTTTATAGAACCTAATTCCTAAAAATTCCTCCACCATATTTAGTTTTAAAAGAAGTCTATTATTTAGGTTATCACTAGAATATTAGTGATTTGTGCCCGCGTGATGGAATGGTAGACATAATAGACTTAAAATCTGTGGAGCTTAGCTCGTGCCGGTTCAAGTCCGGCCGCGGGTACCATTTCTAATTATATTAGTAGAATCATTATGTTTATTCAGACTGAAGAAACACCAAATCCAAATGCTTTAAAATTTTTACCAGGCTTTGAAATTAGTCCAGAAGGGCCAGTTTTTCTAAATAGCTTTGAAGAGGCCGTACAAAGAAGTAGCTTAGCGGCTAAGATTTTCCAAGTTGGTAATGTTGAAGCAGTTTTTTATGGCAAAGAATTTATTACTGTTACTAAATCAGAACAGTCAGAATGGTCATTAATAAAACCGGAAGTTTTGATGGTTGTTATGGATCATTTAGTTGCTGGTTTGCCGGTTTTTGATGAGCCTCAGAATATTTTTAGAGATATTGACACAGAGGGAATGTCTGATATCGAGAAACAAATAATAGAGATCATTGAAACAAGAGTTAGACCTTCAGTAGCTATGGACGGTGGAGATATTGTTTATCAAGGTTTTGAAGATGGAATTGTGTATCTTCAACTGCGCGGAGCCTGTTCTGGTTGTCCAAGTTCTTCAATTACTCTCAAAAATGGCATTGAATCAATGCTTCAACATTTTGTGCCTGAGGTCAAGAGCGTTGAAGCAGTTGAAGAGTAATATAGGGCTTGAGGCTTATGCATCCAGGGCCAGCGCATTAAAATATGAGTAATACCATTTCCCAGCTTAAATGATACAAATGAATTTCGCGAGTCTCGCTTGTGCTTGCTTACACTTGTAAGCCCTGCAAGCTCGCTCTAAAATTCATATGTCTGATTTAAGCTGGGAAATGGTATAAGCCGTCATTCCAGAACTTACGTCGAATAGCCCTTTAGGGCGTAATGAGACTTAGTATCTGGAATCCATTCAAGCAGTATTGGTTACTATGTTGGTAGATAGATCCCAGATAGTAAGATCCGCTAAGTGCTAAAGCACTTGCGTATCTAACTTCTGGGATGACGCTATTTTAATGCGGTGACCCTGCTTATGCATCCTTATTGGTGAATTTGCCATAGCAAATCGACCATCTTTTTTAGTATAGTTTTAATGATATTATGTAATTGACTAGATCAACAATGCATCATTGCATATGATTGCTATCACTAATGAGTAAAAAAATGGTGATATGCAAAAAGATAAAATTTGGTTCAATCACATTGATTTTAATTCACAATCCAAGCTTGAGAAAAGCGATTTTAAAATATTGCAGCAAGTTTTGTATGATTCGTTAGAGAATAAAAAATTCAATCCTAAGAAGCTTGTGATTGAAGATCATACACCAAGAATACTTTTTCTCAGTGTTGCACCTAAGAATATTACAGCGACAGTATTTTGTGAAGGTAGAGTAGGGTTGCTTAATGCTATAGAAGTTCTGTTCACAAGATTTTTAGAAAATTTTACTGATCATAACGTTGATGACCTTATAATAAAGCTTGATATTGTTACAAACGTAACCGAGATTAAGAACTGTACTGCAGACACTAGATATCCTTTGGAAAGAGGTTTGCAAGGTATTGCCTTTGCTGCTGAATATAACCTCGCAATTTTACCGGAGCAAATTGCTTATAATTTCCTGCTGGATGATAATCTAGAATTGTATCTCAAGAGAACTTACAACTATCTTGAAAACAATCCTTTAGAAGCTAGTAAATTTTTTGAAGTGTTGAATAGCAAGAAATTTACAGTATATCTTTTTGCAACGGAAGGATTTTTAGTAGAGAAAAAACAGCTACAGCTGCTTTATAGAGGGCAAAAACTCTATGACAAATTGGATATACAAGATATAAAGCATGCAATACAATTGGCTGCCGGCTACCTTAACGGCGCAGTTTATTCTTCTGGTAGATTTGATTACTCATACTACGCTGATGCTAATCGTAGCATGAAAGACTATAGCGCACTCAGGCATGCTGGCACTATTTTTTCAATGGCGGAATATTATGATGTTTTTAGAGATGACAGCATATTATTCGCAATAAAAAAAGCAATGTCTTACATGATGAGGTTTTTTGTGCCAGGTATTGAAGATGCCAATACAATATGTTTACTGGAGCGCGGTTCTATTAAACTTGGTGGTAACGGCCTAGCAATACTTGCAATAGCAAAATATACGGAGGCCACAAATGACACTTCTTACATTCCATTTCTAAAAAAAGCATCTGAATGGATTTTGAAACAGATGCGTGAGGATGGGAGCTTTCCTGGTCACATACAATATTATCCTAAAGGAAACTACAAGGATATGATTTCTGAGTACTACCCTGGAGAGGCGATTTATGGTTTGATGCTTGCAAATAAAATTTCGCCAGATGAAAGGTTTGTTGAGGCTTCATACAAAATTGCAAAATGGTTAATTAATACTAGGGACGGTAACAAGTCTGTTCGTGAATTACAGCACGATCATTGGTTGCTTTATGGTTTGAATGAACTTCACCGCGCAAAACAAGATCAACAATTTATTGAGCATGTTGCCAAAATATGCAATGCAATAATGAATAAACAAAATTTGTTAGTTAAATATCCCGATTATTTTGGCAGCTTTTATTCGGGCGACCCTAGATCAACGCCAGCAGCGACAAGAAGCGAAGGGTTGCTAGCAGCGTACAGGCTAATAAGAGATTATGGTGATAACACGCAACTTGCCTTATCCATTATGGAATGTGCAAAACGTACAGTCGGGTTTCAGTTGCGTACACAATATACCGAACTTACAACTATGTATTTGGCAGTTAGAGAAAAGGCTTATGGTGGCTTTCGTAGTAGTATTAATACGCATGAGATTAGGATAGATTATGTTCAGCACAACTTATCGTCACTGCTTGCTCTATATCAAATTATGATGGAAGATGAGCAGAAATATAAAAAAGTATTTTACAAGAAAAATACTGAGAAATTTGAATTTATGTTTGCTGGTGATACTAGTTTTGGTGAAAATTATCAAGAAAGAATTAAACAAATGGGCGGGGAGTCTATTTTAGAGCGTTTTGGCTATGAATATGGGCTCGAAAAATTCAAATCCATCATGACTGGGGCGGATTTTGTGGTCATGAATCTTGAAACGCCAATTACTGACTGCAAGAATTCCCCTTTTGAAGGCGAAAAAGATTATATACATTGGACTGATAAAGAAAAAGCACCTGAAACACTGATTGAGCACAACGTGTCTCTAGTAAGCCTTGCCAATAATCATAGTTTTGATTATGGACCCGAAGGCTACGATCAAACTTTATCTATACTTAAAGAATATAGTGTGCCTGTAATCGGAGCTGGGGATAACATTCATCAAGCGAGCCAACCATTCATTATTGAAATAAATTTTGAAGATAAAAAAACAACAATTGCTATTATTGCTGCTTTTGAGGATGTGCCTTCATATCGGAATAAATATAAAGTTTATGCCGATGCTAATAAACCTGGATTAATGCCACTAGACCTAGAAATAATTGCTGTTCAGGTGCAAAAAATTAAAGCATTAGATCCTAATGCGCTTGTTGTGCTCTTTCCGCATTGGGGTAATAATTATCAATGGCGCAATAAAAAACAGATCAACGTAACTGATGATTTATTT
This sequence comes from Rickettsiales bacterium, assembly GCA_947505405.1. Lineage (GTDB taxonomy): Bacteria > Pseudomonadota > Alphaproteobacteria > Rickettsiales > Rickettsiaceae > Megaera_A. The sequence continues at coordinate 9,532 of CANNHR010000031.1, read as the reverse complement.
GCAATTGGTGTTGATTTAATTATCGGCCATGGTGCACACATGATACAAGAATTTGAAAAGCGTAATGGGAAGCTTGTGTTGTATAGCATTGGAAACTTTATGTTCAATTCGCCGGGCCGTTATGAAAAAATGCAAGCTCCGCCATATAGCGCCGTTGCTTCTCTTACTGTTGAAATAGTAAACGATCAACCGGATATTCAATTAAAGTTATATCCAATTGTAAGCGACAATAAAATAACAAATTATCAACCAAGATTTATAAATAAAAGTGAATTAAATGATTTATCTAAGTTACTTCTTGAAAAGGAATCAATGGTTGATTTTAAGTATCTTTTGGAAGCAAAACAAGACCAGTTTGGATATTATTTTCAAGTGCCCGTTATGCAAAATGATATAAGGAAACAAGATGTGGGGCAAAAATGGATTGGGTTGATGTATCATGACTACCATAACACTAAAACGAGTAATGGTAAATTCAATATAATCATGTATCGCGCTTCTGTTTTAGCTCCCCAGCTTGCAAAAGACGGATATAAATTAATTTGCTATTCCCCAATAAATGTAAATAAAGAAGAAAAAACCGTGACTGGTTATGTTTTAGAAAATAATAAATTCAAGCAAATCTGCGTAGCTATACCGAAAGTTAATTATGATTTTCATATAGGGCCTGACGATTTCCATGCTTATCGTGAATTTCAAGTCTGGGCCTTAGAATACAAATGTAATATTTATCCGACCAAACCCATCAAGAAACTAGCCCAAGATAAACTACTTGCAGCTCAAATTGTTTCAAAATTCAATAACTCAATTATACCTTATACTGAAGTGTTTGATAGTAACATAGACCAGCTTAAAAAATATCTCCTAAAAACCCCTACCGTTTTTATTAAACCACGATATGGGAGTAAGGGAGATAAGATATTAGTGGTCAAGTCGAAAAATAGTGAATTTGTGGTGGAATATTATATGAAGGCTAAAAAACAAATATTTTCCTTCTTAACTATAGCCCAATGCCTTTCTTATATTAATAATATGGTTAACAATGAAAAGTACATTATTCAAGAAGCAATTGATGTCGTGACTTATGAAGGGTCTGTTTTTGATATCCGCGTACTTGTTTTCAACGAAGGTCCCAAATGGCATTTCTTGAGTGAAGTAAGAGTTGGTGCAAAATTAAGCGAACTCTCAAACATAGCTCAAGGTGGTTATACGGATATCTCTATAGAATTTTTGGAGAAAATTTTCTCTAAAGAAAAAGCTTCCAGGATCATGGAAAAAATAAAAGAAACTACAGTTAATTTGACTGTCTTTTTGAGTAAAGAATATAATGAACTTATAAACGAGCTGGCCTTCGATATTATTATAGATAAATCAAAAAATATTTATCTTGCTGAGATAAATACTAAACCAGGTTTGGCTGGGCTAACAAAATATGACGATTTTTTCAATATGACAGATTATGAAAAGAATTTTTATGAAAAACTTTCTGTAAAGCATGGTTATTATTTGGCTAAATCCTTAATTTATAAGGATATTTAGTCCATCCGCCAAAAAGTTATTTTTGTTGGGGCTTGAATGAGCCGAGGTCATAGTAAATTTAAGTTGAATTAGGGGCTACCTCCGCTGTCCTCTCCGCGCCAGGCGGGGATCCAGGTAAAACGGCTTAAAGGCTGGATTCCCACCTGGCGTGGGAATGACTACGCCTAGAATCTTTACTCAAAATCCATAAATTTTTGGCGTCCGGGCATTGAAAATTTATACCTGTCTTGCACCATCCTTAGGTTTTTAGAGCTCAATCAACTTCTTGATCTTAAGACCAAGAATCCAAAACCTAATTGCCCTATAAAACAACATATGGGTATTATTGCAAGGGCATAAATAAAATTATCAGCAGTATATAGCGCACTTCCCGCTTCGTTGACGGCTCCATTCCAATTATTTTGAAGTGCATTGCCAATGACTGAATGGAAAAAGTGACCAAAAGACATATTAATACAATTCGTGACAGCAATAGCAAGCCCAGCGTCCGAAGCTTTAACTTGGCTGCTAACCACTGTAAATACAAGTACTTGGTAGCAACATAGAATTCCTAAGAAAAACATCAGTATAGCGCTGCTAGTTAATGATAGCGGCGATAGATAAAAGAGTATAAGGAAAACAACGATAGTAAAGGTGCCTGTTAAGAATATCATAAAATTAGCTGAGCGTAAAAAACTTGCAGATAGCGCAAGGAGTGGCCCGCCACAACACATGCCAATATAAACAAAAGACGTAATAGTCCTGCTTTCATTTTTGCTCATAGCAAAAATTTGGCTAAAAAACGGTATAGCCCAGACATCCGCAAATCCTTCGAGAGAGCCTACCATTAGACCTCCAGAAATACCGATTAAAAGAATTTTTGGATTTAACAAAAGTTTGATAACCGAGCTAAATATATTATTTGTATTGCTAGTCTGAGTGTCATCGATCTTGCCAAAAAGAAGCATTGCTCCGGCAAGCAAAAAAGCTATCAAAGCAAGCATGTTAAATGTATCGTTATAACCAAATTGGTCAAAGAGTAGTTGCATGGGCGTTGCACCAAATACAGCTCCTATTAAGCCAAAAGTAAATGAAAATCCTAATAAAAGTGAGTGATACTTCTCTTCAAAATATGTTGTAGTAATTTTTGCAACCGACAGGAATGCTACTCCAGAGCCGGCACCAATTAAAAATCGGCCAAATAGTAACAAATTCCAGTTATCTGTGGTAACAAAAGTAAGAGTTCCAATGCCAGCTGTTGCTATGGCAATAGATGTTACAAATCTAAAGCTCAAACGATCAAGCATAATTCCAAGAGGTATTTGTGCTCCAGAGTAGCCAAGATAATAATAGCCAGCTAAGGTGCCAAAACTTGCAGCGTCAACAGAAAATTTCTGAATAATATCTTCTCTAAGGATGCCAGCAGAAAGCCTTAGAATGAATTGAAAAGCGAAGAATAAATTGGCCAAACACCAAAGTCCTATGTATTTCTTTTGAGAAATTGTTATCATTTTTTGATGAATTCACAAAATTTTGCAATAGCCGCCGATGGTACCAGTTTCTTTTTGATATTGTCAATATATTAATTTATAGAAAACATGTAACCAAGAGAAAAATATAACTCCAAATACATATAGTAATTGCTAACAGATATTTATTTTGTATAATCACGGTTGTGATTTATAGCAACAAGTTGCTAATGTGTCCGGAACTTAGTATGAATACTCAAATAAAGGTTTTGTAGTTATGGCTCGAGAAATTACTGTCAAGGTTTTTTGTATATTATTTGTTTTATCTTCACTAACTAGCTGTTTGCCAGCTGTTTTTACTGGCGCAGCTGGTTCGGCGATGGAATTTGCTAAAGACAGACCTGCTAGCGAAACTCTTACTGATACCAGAATATCTGCTGGAATCAAAGCTGAATTTATTAAAAAAGATTTTCGTGATTTATACACTAAAATAAAAATTGAAGTTGTGCAAGGACGTGTATTGTTAACCGGTGCAATCGATAAGGAAGAAGACGCTGTAAAGGCTGTGGAAATAGCATGGAATCAGAAGGGCGTAACTGAGGTTATTAATGAGTTGCAAGTTGACAAAAACAGTCGACATTTTGATTTGCTACAGTACACGCGTGATACTATGATTACTAGCCAGATTAAATCTAAAATCTTCATGAATCGTGACATAAAATTTGTAAATTACACTGTGATAACTATCAATGATGCTGTATATCTTTTTGGAATCGCTAGATCTGACGAAGAGCTAGAAAAGGTAGCAAATATTGCCTCTAATGTTTACGGTGTGCAGAAAGTTGTTAGTCACGTAAAAATAAACTACATGGCTCAAACGGATAAATCTAAAGAGCAGGCAAAAGAAAAAGGAAACTCATCTAAATTCATTGATGATGATAAAGTTACTATTATTGAACCTGATAGCGTGGAGCCGACGATTGTAGAAGAAGATAATAATGTTAATCAGAGCACAAAGGATGATTGGTAAGACTTTTGTTTCGCAGAAAATTTTTACGTTTTTTATACTAATAATCTCATGCATGATTCTTTGTTCATGCCAGGGAGGTATGCAATACAGAAAATTATCTAAAGAAGATTCAAAAAATACAAAATATAAAGGACATTATAAGGTTGGTAGTGAATACAAAATAAAAAACACTACTTATAAACCAAAAGAAGTTAAGAGCTATACACAAGTCGGCATGGCTTCTTGGTATGGCAAGAACAATGGATTTCACGGCAAAAAAACGGCGAATGGTGATGTGTACAATAAGAATACTTTAAGTGCTGCTCACAAAACGCTACAACTTCCTTCGTTGGTAAAAGTAACAAATCTTGAAAATAACAAATCTGTTATTGTAATGATTAACGACCGTGGCCCTTATTCTAAGGGTAGAATAATAGATCTCTCTGAAAAAGCTGCAGAAGTAATAGATATGAAAAGAAAAGGTACCGCGAAAGTTAAAGTGCAATACCTCCATTTGGAAACAAAAAAATTTCTAGCTACTATTGGTCTTGAAAAGAAAAGCGGAGCAAAGACTAAACGCTCATTGCCCAATCGTAAATGTTCTGTGAATTGCCAAGTTAAGCTGGTGAATTTACAGCACAGAATTAAGGTGGATAAGGGGTAAGCTCTTACGTACATCGGCCACAACATAGTTGATGACGGTAAATTGACGGAATGCTGTCGGATCGATTAACTCTCAATTTTCGTTTTGATGCTAATAGCATGCAGTTCTTTGACTAAAACTTCAGCCAAAGCATCTTTAACAAGTCTGTGTTGTTTTATCAGCGATAGGCCTTTAAAAACGTCACTAGTAATCTCAAGAGCATAATGATCTTGATCTCCAGCGGTATCAGTAATTTTTATTTTCGCATTTGGAAAACTATTTTGTAGAATGGATTGGAGTTTAGAATCTGAAATCGCCATACAGCTTACGGATAATTGTTTGATATGAAATTTAAACATAATATAGCGAATTTGCAAGCATTGAATTTTATGCATGGTCTGCATTTAAAGGTAGGAGTGCTTGGCGGTACATTCGATCCAGCCCATGCCGGGCATTTACTTATTTCTAAGCAAGCATTGAATTTTTACCATTTTGATTTTGTGATCTGGTTGGTTGCTAACCAAAATCCGACAAAGATTCTTATGCGGCGAGATATATTCGTGAGAGCACAAAATGCTCTTAAAGTAGCCACTCATCCTAAAATTATCGTTTCCACTGCGGAGTATGATTTAAGTAGCTTCTATAGCTATGATTCCATACGGCTACTGATGCAGAGATATAAAACAGTTAAGTTTACTTGGTTAATGGGTATGGATAATGCTTATAATTTCAGAAAATGGTATCGAAGTTCAGATTTAATAGAATTATGTGATATTTTGGTTTTTGATCGCCCATGTCATACACGGTTGATCAATATAGCTACAATAGGCTTAAAACCAAAAGCAAACCTTGCTAAAAGGGAAAACAACAATATAATGATTTGCAGAGGAAAATTGTGTGATCTGTCCTCCACACAATTAAGAGATTGATAGGGTTGTATTGCAATGAATAATAACAGAGAAGATATAAAAGATTTTATACTAAAGTGCTTAGAAGAAAAGAAAGCAGAGAATATTACTTGTATTTCATTAAAGGGCGAAGTTCCCATAGCAGACTATATGATTTTTGCTAGTGGAAGATCAGTAAAGAACATTAGAGCAATTGCTGAGTATGTAGCCTTTGAATTGAAGCATGTGATGAAGTGGAATGCTAGTATTGAAGGGCTTAGTGGGTCTGACTGGATATTGCTTGATGCCGGAGATGTAATTGTACACTTATTTCATCCAGAAGCACGAGACAAGTTTAAAATTGAAGAACTTTGGGAGAAGAGATAATTATACCAATTAAAAAATAAAACGTACAAAAGTGATTTTGTATGAGTCTTATTTGTTCGGTTGATTTGATTGCTATTACTTAAGCGAAGGAACTATGGAAAATAATGTTTTAGTTATTGTTATAACTTTAATTGCAGCGGCAGTATTTGTTGTGGCGATATTTAAAAAGCTAAAACTAAGCCCAGTGTTGGGGTATTTGGTTGCAGGCGCGGTTATCGGCGATAATGGCTTGAAAGTTGTAACATATCATCAGACATCGTTCCTTGGGGAGCTTGGCGTAGTATTTCTACTTTTTGCAATAGGTCTTGAGCTATCCATTGAAAGATTGAAAGCTATGAGGCGATATGTATTTGGATTGGGATCTCTTCAAGTTTTAATTACTAGCTTAGTAATTGCTGCTGCTGTTGTACTCACCACGGGGGATAGTAATTCAGCTATCATTATAGCAGGTGGCTTGGCTCTTTCTTCAACGGCTATCGTAATGCAAGTTATAAACGAAACAAAAAGTCAATCTATGCAGGTTGGTAGGGTAGCCTTGGCAATCTTACTGTTGCAAGATTTTATTGTAGTACCTTTGCTTGTTATCGTGCCGATTCTAGGTAGTGGAGGGGAATCAGTCGAGTCGCTTCCATACATCCTTGGTTACTCTATGCTAAAGGCTGTACTTGTACTTGGTATTATCTTGGTGGCGGGTAGGGTTCTGCTTCGTCCTTTGTTCTCCTTTATTACTCCAGACCATAATGAAAGTAGTGAGCTCCCGATTGCTGTGACGCTGCTTGTAGTTTTAGCTGCTTCGTGGAGTACAGAGCATTTTGGATTATCACTTGCTCTGGGGGCATTCGTATCGGGTGTTCTTGTTGCTGAAACAGATTTCAGGATAAAGGCAGAAGAGAGTATTTATCCATTTAAAAGCCTGTTACTTGGTCTTTTCTTCATGAGTGTTGGTATGAAGATAGATGTAATGGAAATGTACAATCAGATAACTAACATTATCACATTTAGTATAGCATTAATTGTATTAAAGGCTTTGATTATCTCAGCGCTCTGTATTTTATTTGGCTTTAATAAAGGGGTTGCGATTCATGCAGGGCTGCTTTTGTCGCAAGGTGGGGAGTTTGCATTCATTCTCTTCGGTCTTGGTAAGGAATATGGAGTGTTAGAAGAAGGAATTGCTAATTTATTACTGTTAGTTGTCACGTGCTCTATGGCCCTGACGCCATTACTAGCAATTATTGGACAAAAATTTGCTGAAAAATTTGAAAAAGGCTTAGGAAGAACACCAAATCAAATTATTGAATATGGTGCTAGGGACTTGGCCAATCACGTTATTATAGTCGGTTTTGGCAAGGTTGGTAAAATGGTAGCAAGAGTTCTTGAAGCAGAGGGAATTAATTACATAGCTTTAGATATCAATGATGATATCGTACGTGATGAAGTGGCAAATGGTCTGCCTGTATTCAAGGGTGACGCTTCGTTAGCTGCTACGCTTAAAGCAATAGGTGGCGATAGAGCTCTAACCTTAGTGATTACTATTAATAATGAAATTACAATAAAAAAGATCTGCAAAGTGGCCAGTGAAAAGTTCAACCATCTTGAGTTAATTATACGGCTAAAAGATTTGAAGAGTTCGCATGAATTATACAATCTTGGGGTCAATACTATAATTCCGCAGGATTATGAAACTGGTTTGCAGCTAGGAAGTGCGGTATTAAAATCTGTAGGGATCAGTGAATATGAGGTTAGTCGTATTAAAGGACAATTTAGAGCCGGGAATTACGTGGTTGTAAAGCAAGATGAAACTTTGCTTGAAATTGAAGAAGATGAATAGACTTGTTCTTCTGCTTGGACTAATAATCTTTGCTTATGGCCATATTTCTTTGGCTGCTATGAATAGCCTACCAGTTCCAAGGTTTGTAACAATAAAATTCAACGAGGTTAATGCAAGAACTGGGCCTGAAAATGATTGTCCGATTGAATGGGTATTTGTTAAAAAAAGTGAGCCAGTAGAGGTCATTGCGGAATTTGGACAATGGCGTAAGATTCGAGATATTAAAGGTGAGGGTGGTTGGGTTCACTCAACTGTTATCGCTGGTAATAGGTCTGTAGTAGTAGTATCAAAGAATCCTATCCTATTGCTAAGTTATCCTGGAAAATATGAAAATGCTGTTGCCAAGCTTTTACCCGAAATCAGATGTAGTTTAAACAAATGCCAAAAGGAATGGTGTCAAATTACATGCAAATCCTATAAAGGCTGGGTAGCTCGTAAGTTTTTATGGGGGGTGTATCCTGAAGAATTTGGGTCTTAAAGCTCTTAAAATAAATACAGCTATAAATATATTTTTATAGCTGTATTGTGTTTGGGGCGTAAGAACTAAAAGATTTCCATACCTTTGTGTCATTTCCGCGTCGGCGGAAATCTAGTAAATATTGAGATAGCGATGAATTCGTATTAGGTTTACATCATGGTTTGGCGCACAATAGTACACTTATGCATTGGTGAAACTGTTATGTGACCTAGATTTCCGCCTGCGCGGAAATGACAAAAAAAGGTGCATTAGGGATCATCCTGAACTCGTTTCAGGATCTTCTTCCGCCGCCTGAGATACCGGGTCAAGCCCGGTATGACTATGTAACAATTCTGTCATGGTGACCTAGATTTCCGCCTGCGCGGAAATGACAAAAAAAGGTGCAAATAACAAAAAGGGGGAAATGATAAAAGCTTGGAAGTGACAATGTTAACTTCGGACAGTTATGGGTAGCTAGTAAATCAACTGCCTTTCTTGATATCAATTAAATTATACAAATCTCCATGAATTTTATAACTTAACCCCCTTAGGTACAGACCTTCAGCCAGTTGATATTCATCTGCAGAAGTATAGATAAGTATTTTGTATCTGGTGTTATAATCATGCTCTATTTCAAAATGTTCAATTTCACTTACCTTTTCAAGTTTTGATATTACCAGACTTAGCTCATCTTTATCAAACACATCAACATTCATAATAATAGGCTTTTTTACTTCTTCATCTTCAATGGAATTCTCTCCTAGCTTAGTTTGATCGTCAGGGGCGTTATCACGAATTACACCGTAATCATCAATGATTTTATTTATGATGATATCGACGGTGTGGGGAATGTCTTCTAATGTATTTAAATTATACTCTTCTTTAACCACCTCTGGCGTTAGGCTGTTTGGTCGTAGAATGTATTTTTTGACCTGCATAATACTTTCGGACGTTTTTCGATTTGTAAAAAACTCTGCTGTAATTATCATTACATTTTTAAAAAGGACATTATGAAATATATTAACAAACTCTTCAAGCTTGAGGTCAAACAAATTTTCTTGAGTTATTTTTTGCGTGAAATATAGATTTCTTGTGGGGTAGAAAATTTTATGAGAACTCATGATTTTACGAGATCCTGCCCAATAATCGTTCCATCTTTTGTCATCTTCCCATATATTCATAGTTTTTCGCTGTTTAAAAACTGGTATAACTACGAACTCATAAAACTGATCATTTATTTTAACCCCAACTGTGTTTAAGGATTCAATTTTAGTAACTGATCTAATGAGGGTTTATCAGTACGGATTTGGTAACTAATAAGTCCTGCAAACAAG
>CANNHR010000030.1 GCA_947505405.1 Rickettsiales bacterium | reverse complement strand
AATGGATTCCAGATACTAAGTCTCATTACGCCCTAAAGGGCTATTCGACGTAAGTTCTGGAATGACGGCTTACTCATATTTTAATGCGGTGGCCCTGAATACTTTACCAATAATTAAAATTATAATATATAATTGATTGATTTTACTATATATTGTAAGTAAATTTTTGAGGTATTCCTTATGAAGAATAATATCTCTTTTATTGGGTCTGTTAATTCTAAAAAAACTCAGCTAAGCACTTTTAAACTATATAAATACTTCATTTTCTCTAGTCAAAAAAAACAAGTGGTAGCTCTAATTGCTTTAGCTCTTTTAACTGGGTTAGTGCCTTCAATAGATAGTCTATTTCTTCAAAATATAACTGACTCTATTGAAGCTTACTCAGATAAAGAATTATCAAATATTAACTTGCCAACTTTGCTATTCAAGTGGGTGATAATCTATGCTTTATGGTGGGAAGGTTTGAATGTTTTATGGCGAGTTTACGACTATTTATATCTTACAGCAGTCCCAAAAATCAAAGCTCATGTAACCGATGAATTTTATGATTACGTGCAATATCATAGCCACGAGTTTTTTCAGTCAAATCTTGCTGGCGATATCACAAATAGAATATCTGAAGCCTCAAGATCTATAGAAATGGTTTTTGCATATGTTAATGAAGCAATCGTCAGAAAACTATCTGTTTTAATATTTGCGTTGGTAACTTTATACTCGGTTCACTCAACTGTTGCACTTATTTTCTTTTGTTGGCTTATTGTATTTATTGGCATTAGCTTATATTGTTCTAAAACAATAAATAGATATTCTACAATATTCAGCAAAGATAAAGCTCTTGTGTCTGGAAAGATTGTTGATGCTATATCTAATAGTTCTGTAATCAGGATGTTTTCTTCTCATAAATTTGAGCGAAAATATCTTAAAAAATACATACACAATACTGTAAGGAGTGATCAACGCCTGCAATGGTTTATGTTTAAACTTAGATACGCACTTGGTTTGTCTTGCACTATCATGATCGGATTGATGATATACTATATAATTGCTTTGCGTAGCAACCTCGAAATATCAATTGGTCAATGCGTTCTTATCATAACGCTCTGTATATCTGTTATCGATGATATTTGGGATTTAACTCAAGAGTTTGGTGACTTATTTGAACAAATCGGTGCATTTAATCAAAGTATTAGTTTGCTTCAAGAATATTCTATCAAAGATATCCCAGGAGCAAAAAAATTACATGTTGAATCACCATTAATCGAATTCAAGAATGTAACTTTTTGTTTTCATAATAATGATAATAGTTTTGACAATAAATCAATAACCATTCGTCCTCACGAAAGAGTTGGGCTTGCGGGGTTTTCCGGGTCGGGAAAAACCACTTTTACCAACATGATTTCAAGATTATACGAAATAGAAAGCGGCAATATTCTCATCGACGGGCAGGATATTAGTCAAGTTTCTCTTGATAGTTTGCACAGAAATATATCGGTTATACCACAAGAACCAATTTTGTTTCATCGCTCTATTAGAGAAAATATTTTATATGGTAATCCAAGCTCATCAGAGGAAGAGCTGATCGAAGCAGCAAAGTCAGCATATATACACGACTTTATCATGGGTTTACCAGAGAAATATGATACTATCTGTGGCGAAAGAGGTAATAATTTCTCAGGTGGTCAAAGGCAAAGAATTAGTATTGCTAGAGCGTTCCTAAAAAAAGCGCCAATCCTCATTTTAGACGAAGCAACTAACTCACTTGATAGCCATACAGAACATTTAATCCAGAAATCATTACAAAAATTGATGCTCGATAAGACAGTACTTGTAATTGCTCACAGGCTTTCAACATTATTGCATATGGATCGAATATTGGTCTTTGCTAATGGGCATATTGTCGAAGACGGCCCGCATACAGCACTTCAGAAAGATGGCACAATATACAAAATGCTCTGGGATAATTATTGATGCTATAGTATTTTATCTCTACTTCAAGTTAAGAAACTATATTTTAGGCATCAGTATAAAAGTCAATCCCGGGCAACGGAAGGATATGCTGAGTAATGAAAGAAGATCCTAGGCCAAAGGCAGGCGCAAGCTTCAATCAAGTTCAGGATGGTTTTAAGCCCAGGATCCCAAGCAAAAAGGATATCACGAGGACAAGTTACTACTCACCTTGCGCTAGAGAGTATCCCCTTTTGCCATCATATTCATATAAGCTTTCAACTTTTATGAAATCAACTCCAGCAGCAGCGATTTTCTCTAGCAAATCCGTTATTTCTTTATGGGTAATAGTACCTGTATCAGGCATAAATCTGCAGCACCAATGATCTGATTCCATCATATACTCACCATCTCTAGGCCAGAGTATCAGCCCTTTAGATGCAATTGTTTTCATTATTAACCTACCACCATCTATCACATTCATTTTTTGTGCTACTTTTACCGCTGATTCTGCATGAATATCAACAAAAATATCAACGCCTACAAGAACTTTATTTTCAGAATTATCGATTTTATAGATGATTTGTTTAGAACTTGCCGATGAACCAGCACTATATTCGGCAACCTTGAGCTGCTTAGGTTTCTGCCCAAGTCTTTTGACAACTTCCTCAGCAAATTCCTTAGTTCCTACTTTCTTCGAAGAGGTTTTTTCATTATAAATATCCACTGTGTGAACGCCGTCTTCCAATGTTTTTTTCCAAGCATTTTCAATAACAGAGGCAATATCGCCTTGACCAATATGAATAAGCATCATGATTGCGCCGTTGAGTAACCCAGATGGATTGGCAATGTTTTTACCAGCAATATCTGGCGCGGAGCCGTGGATAGCTTCAAACATAGCATAATTTTGCCCAACATTCGCGCTACCAGCTAGTCCTACAGATCCAGAGATTTCAGCCGTAATATCTGAAATAATATCACCAAATAAGTTGGATGTTACAATGACATCAAAAATTTCAGGCTTGGTTGCAAGTCTTGCAGTACCAATATCAACGATGTAATGTTCGTTCTTAATTTGTGGGTATTGCTTAGAAATCTCATCAAATACCTGATGAAATATGCCATCAGAAAATTTCATAATGTTGTCTTTGCTAAAGCAAGACACTTTTTTACGATTATTCGCAGCAGCATAATCAAAGGCGTACCTGACTATTTTTTCGCACCCTACCCGGCTTATCAATTTTACCGATTCACGCATGTTTCGAGTATGCCTATATTCTATACCAGCATAGAGATCCTCTTCATTTTCTCGAACAATCACTACATCTAAATCAGGGTGAAGCGTGTTGACAAAAGGATGATAAGAGATAGTAGGCCTAACATTAGCATATAAACCGAGCGCTTTCCTCAAAGTTACGTTTAGGCTCTTATAACCACCACCTTGCGGAGTGGTAATTGGCGCTTTGAGCAATATATGAGTACGCTCAATAGACTCCCAAGTATTTGCTGCAATCCCTGAAGTATAGTTTTTTTGGTACAGCTTTTCGCCGATTTCAATCACTTCCAGACGAACCTGGGCCTCAGCTTTTTTTAATATATGCAACACAGCATCCATTATTTCAGGACCTATGCCATCCCCATATGCAACTGTAATTGGTACTATTTTACTCATAAATGCCTCTATATTTGTTGTAATACCAAATCCACAATTAATTTCGGCAACTTTGGTATCAATTTCATATGTACGAATTGTATCATAACCTCTGTTTGGTGTAAGAAAATGAGAAAAAATTGTCTATAATTTAGAGATTTTTTGCTCAAAAATGTTCTAAAAAGCGCAGTTTAGCTTAGCTTAAGCGAGCATTTTTAGGTTATTTTTTAATAAAAAAGCACAAATTGGTTGATGATTTTTGCCATTTTCTTACACCAAACTCAGGTTATCATAAGATGAAAAATCAGAGCGAATCTTTATTCATTTGGAAGATTGTTTTCTTACAGCCTAAGATAAAAACGCAAGTTTATAGTGGCTTTGTTAACAGTGTCTAGTAGGCGACAAAAATGCTCTAGACAAATGCTATACTTTAATTTAACTTTATGATTATTGATATAAGTTATAAATTAAAGTTAAGTACAGCCATGGCAAAATATTCTTTTCAAAAACTAATATCTACTTATTGTGGGTATCGGGATCTTAGCTCCTACTGCTTATTTTACTTATGATGGGTATACAAAATCCATAACCCCATCTACTTTTGAATTAGCTGCTAACAGATTGGGTTTTAACGGCTATAAAAAGGCAGGTCAAACTATCAGCGCAGCAAAGCATCAAGAGGCTCTCTTGAAACAACTTCAAATGGCTGGTTATTTCCACTCAGAAAAGTTATGGCAAGCTATTAACCATCTAGAAGTAAAGGATCCTACAGCAACTTTTATGCAGATATATTCTGCTGTAAAAAAATCTAAAGCAGACAAAAGTAACCCTAATGAATTTAATGCTAAAATATTACGCAAGAATCTTGGAAAAGGAACAGAGTTAGATGAACAAGATGTTATGGATCTCATTCTCTATACTGCTCAGAACGCCTTTGGCCGTAAACTAGGACAAGAACGCAATGAATTAGTTTCTCAAGACTGGATGAACAAATACCAGAAAGAATATTTTACAGCAGCAGCCACATTACGTCTTATTGATCGTGAAGTCCCAGAGCATCAATACTATGATCTCGCTTGGATTGCTGGAGCATCTCGTATTGGTGTGTTGGCTCGTATCATAGACTACCATTATATACTATCAAAATATGGTATTAAGGTAGGCGGAGAAACAGCAGTATTAACTGGGGAGCGTGGGTTATGGGCTAATATTGATGGGATTACTCCCCTGGTACGCGATAGACTCATGGAAGCATATAAAACAAAGAGCGATTTGGATATTGTGGATATTTCTTTACCTGTAGGCGAAGATAGAGCGCGTATTGAAGAGGGCCAAGAATATATGACTGGTTTAGCAGCACGCTATGACATAAGATTAAACTCGTTATATCCATTTATTCAATATACAACAAAAGAAGACTGCCCTCCTGGTCATTTTCCTGCTAGAGTGTATCCTAACTACGCTGTATCAGAAAGCAGAAAGTTAACAGAAACTTTGATGTCACAAGATTTAATCCTTACTTTCCTTCCAAATAGTGCTCAAACCATTACTATAATTGATACCTTAGCAGATCAACATCAAAGACCTACTACTGCTAGTACAGCTCGTGATGCTGCTACAAGGTTTGTTGAGCGTATTGTTAATGGGGAGTTTGGATATAAAAAAGAGTTTATAATCTTATTTGAAACTAATAATCCTTACATTGAACGTCAGACAATTGCTACTCAACGAGAAGTAAACAAAGTATTAAAAGATTACAAGTTGAATACCAAGGGCTACATAGTAAAAGTCGATGGTGTCGGCTTTAAATGTAAACAAGACGTTGCAACAGTCCATTCTGAATTTGCAGCATTGATAGCAGAAAAATGGAAAACCGCCACTGAATCACAAGCAGAAGGTATATCGCCAAAACGACCTATTGAAAAATTACAATTTCAAACTCGTGATAACTCTCTAATAACCCTACCTCAGCCGGATATTTCTGAAGTAGGTGTATCAGGAGACTTGTTTCAAGATCTTTTTGATGAATATCTATCATAAAAAATATACTTTATTAATTTATGTCTATCTTACCTTTAGTTTATGCTCCTAACGAAATTTTCAAAAAAACAGCTGTACCGGTTACGGTTGTTAATGACGAAATTGAAAAAGCTGTTGGACTTGGAGCTAATATGGTTGGAGTATTAAAACGTATTATTGTTGTGGATCTCAAAAAGAAGGAAGGTTTAAGCCTCTCGATATTATTCCAGCTCTCTTTTTGTCATTCCCGCTCCAGGCGGGAATCCATGGCAAAACGGCTAAAAGACTGGATTCCCGCCTGGAGCGGGAATGACAAAAAGGGATAGGAAAACCTCTGTAAGGCATTTCCGGCGGAGAGACGACCTGGTGTCTTAAAAGAAAACTCTACGCCAATTTATAGGTGATATTTAGTTTTAAGTTTATCGTATGTTTTTCTTAATACTGGCAGGTAAGTTTTTATATTATCAAAGACTTTTTTAGCATCTTCCTGTTTATAAACATGAGATGTATTATTTCTATCGTCGAGCATTTTTAGCCATATCATCTCATCATCTATAAGATTGAATTGAAAAGATTGGCTCAGCACATCTCTTGGAGTTATTGCATTTATTTTTTCGTAAGACAGAACTTTTTTAAGAACTTTCCAAAATAATTCTATAACAAATTCAAAGCGCTGAATAGATGCGTCTTGCATATAATCATTTTTATTAATATCAGAATGTTCTATAACTTCTTCGAGTCTTTTTATAGCCTGACCCAAATCATTAAAATAATCCTTCCAAAATATTTTATTCATACTTAACGACTATATATAATTTTTTTAAATCTAACAATATTCTCTCTTAGCTTATCATCTTTTGCTAAATGATCAAATCTAACACAATCTATTTTCAATAATGTATCAGCATTGCTGATAATATCCAAAACACAACGCCAATCACTATCGCTCGCTTTCGGGCAAATAATAGCTAAATCTATATCAGCACGCTCAGAATTATCTCCTCTGCCGCGAGAACCAAAAAGCCATATTTCATCGATAAACGACAATTCCGCCAATTTTTTTAGAAATTTATAGCTTTGAATATCTTTCATCCTAATACTTACATTTTAAAGTCATTATTTACACCAGACCTCTTTAGCAATTTTGTGTAGTCATCTCGAAGCAGCTTGACTCCCAAAATCCATACTAGGCAGACAATGACAAAAACAAACATTAAAAAACCAGCTATATCTTCATGATGAGCAGCAGGGAAAATAGTAAAACTAATCATTTGCACTAAAGCTCCAACTGACTTACCAAGCTTTGCTCCAAGTACATCAACTGCCGCCTTGCCTTTAGTTTTCATTTCTTGATCTAGAGGAATATAAACCATCTCTTTTGTCGCATCAAACATAGAGTATTTTACTCCTTTACCTAGTACATTTTGGGCACTACCGATAAATACTACTATTGCTAGAGGAGCAAAGGCGGTTAAGCCTGGCAATATATAACTCAACTGCCCTTCTATGAGAACAAAAGTAAAGAAAGTCGATCCCACTAAAAGGAACATTAGAGGAGTCAACACAGCCCCCCAAAACCACCCACAACGCCTTACAATAATATTACCGATAAATATAAAGCTTAATGTCGCAATACCAGTCCAAAATAGTACATTTCCATGGTACGCCATAAAATCTTTTGTTGCAGGATATAGAGCCTTTGCCCTTGACATCCACAGCCCTTCAATAAGATTTACTACGGTACTATAAGATACCATTAAAATACAAATAAGCGCCAAGTATTTAGATGTGAACACCATTTTAGTACTTTGTCTTAAGGTCAATTTAAGAATATCCGTTCTTTTATTTTTAAATATTATTCCTTTTAATGTTTCAACGTTTTTTACTTCAATATACCTATGCAGTAAAAGACATATTATCCCTGAAATAGAAATCAACATAGTCATTGATTTCAACACGATTTCTGAGCTATCACTTATTGCTGAAAATAAAGAAAGTAAGAAATGCTGACTCTGGGTAAAATAAATTATTATTGCTCCGGAAAGAAGCAAGTTTAACTGACCAAACAACCCAAAGAAAATATAGAACCTTTGCGCTTCTTCTGTTTTAGTTACTTTATTAGCTAGTTGCCAAAAAAATAGGAAGAATACTATTACCGTCCACAACTCACCCATAATATAAAACAGCACAAAACTCCACTTGCCCCACATTACAATGAACCACTTTAAATGAGGCAACAAGGCTACATAATGTTCTACAACAGCTGGATCTGGGTGAAAAAATTCTTTATTTGGATAAATAACAAAAGCAAAAGCAGCAAAAAATATCAGAAAAATTGATACGATAATCCTAAAAACCTGCTCAGTAGTCATAATATTACACATCTTTGTGTATAATATAACGAACAATATACCCATAGGCATTTCGCCCCAAAGTTTAATAAAGCTCAAAACTTCCGTGCCAATCATCGTAACAATAAAACCATCTTTTAGACTGCGCACTAAATTTTGTGTAAGCAAAATGAACAACATCAGAAAAGCCATCGGAAAGAATTTTAGCAGTTCATGTGACCTAACTGGCCAAACAGCAAATCTCACTCTGCTATGCCTTAATTTTGCTACCCAACTAATTGATTCAGAGACTTTGTTCACCGCGCGTTTTCCTTAAAGTTAAGTTATTATATGGGACCAATTCGAAAATTAAAATGGACAAATGAGATTTAAGTGGCGAGCCACAGCCTATGTTTATAGGTGAGGACGTGAGTTCCATGAAAAATCACTTTTGTACGTTTAATTTTCGAATTGATGTACGCTAGTGCAAGAAACATTACATGTCAACGCCATGCTTAATAAAAAATATTTCAATATCTTACCAAAATTTAGTATAATAATTGATGTAGAAATGCATTTGAATAAAAGAGTCACTGTTTATGATATTATCCGATAAAAGCAACACCCCGAGTTTGTACGCAGATTTATACTCAAACTTTAGATTCATAGGCACCCCCTCTTTGTCGTATAGAGACATGCCCAACATTTTAAACAAATATGTTCACGGTAAAAAGGTTTTAGATTATGGCTGTGGAACAGCTGAATCTACCTTGTTTCTAAAATCACTCGACTATGATGTAGTTGCTGTTGATATAAATGAAAGAATGCTTTCTATAGCACAAGAAAGAGATCCTAATGGAGAATATACTAAAATAAATAGTGGAGCAGTACCATTTGGCGATAATAGTTTTGATTTAGTTCTTTGCAGCTTTGTCTTGCTAGAAATCGCGACAAAAGACGAAATGTTAAATACAGTTCGTGAAATTCATAGAGTGCTCAAGAAAGGAGGAGTATTTATATCAATCTCAGCAAGCGATCATACTTATCATCATGAGTGGCTTACATTAAACACAGATTTTCCAGAAAATAAAAATATTACTAGCGGTTCAAGAGTGAAGATAGAATTCAGGGATATAAACCTTACAATTGATGATTATTTTTGGACAGAAAAAGATTATAGAGAAGTTTTCGAGAAAGCAAGGCTAGTTGTTACCGATGTACATAACCCTCTAGGCAAAGAAGATGATGGTTACGAATGGAGGGATGAAAAAACTATATCACCAATTTCAATTATTATTTGTAATAAAGATTAAATAAAATGCTGCAATTTATCTTTTGTATAAGTGATAAATGTCTTACAACGCTTTAAGTTCTTTGATCTAATAAAAAACCACCCACTTGAGCTTCCCAAAGAGTTTTATACATGCCATTCATAGCTAGTAATTCGGTATGAGTGCCATCTTCAACAATTTTACCCATGTCAAATACAAGAATACGGTCCATATGCAAAAGTGTTGATAGACGATGAGCAATCACTATTGTTGTTTTACCCTGCATAAGTTCCCATAGGCTTTGCTGAATATCACTTTCAACAACCGAATCAAGAGCAGATGTAGCCTCGTCTAAAATTAAAATAGGTGCATTTTTTAGAATAGCTCTGGCTATGGCAATTCTCTGACGCTGACCACCCGAGAGCTTTACACCTCTTTCGCCAACAAGTGAATTATAGCCTTGCGGTAGTTTAGCGATAAACTCATGCGCATGCGCTCTTTTGGCAGCTTCAACTACGGACTCATCATTAGCATCGATACGTCCATAACGAATATTTTCCATAAGAGTTCGATGAAATAACGATGGATCTTGAGGAATCATCGCAATATTCTTGCGCAGACTATCTTGGGTACATCCACGAATATCTTGGCCATCAATAAGAATGTATCCCTCAGTTACATCATAAAGCCTTAAAATCAAATTCACAAATGTTGATTTTCCGCTGCCTGAATAGCCTACTAACCCGGCTTTCTGCCCGGCTTCAATTATAACTGATTTGTTATGGAACAAAGGTGTTATTCCTTTGTAATGAAATAATACTCGGTCGAAAGAAATAATACCTTTAGTTACTTTTAGTTCATAGGCTCCTGGCAAATCTTGAAATTCTGGTTTGTCCAAAACGACTTTCAGGCCTTGAGTAATACGTCCTAGTAACTTTGAAAATTCTGAAAAATCCTTTGTTAGCTCCCAAAAAAAATCAGCAATTGAAATATTAATAAGTAAGACAATAGCAAAATCTCCAACAGTAATCCAGCCTTCTTCTCTACCTTTGAGCAGGAAATAAAAATTGAACGATTGTAATACGAGTGAAGAAACTGAAATATAGATCCACATCCAAAGATATGCCCATTCTAGTTGTTGTTCAGCATTAACGGCATTTTGAAAAACGCCGCCTAAAGATTTTTTCTCCTGTGATTTAGCGCTAAATAACCGTACAGATAAAATATTTGACAAAACATCAACGAGATTGCCTGTAATAGTTGAAGCAGATTCTGACCATTTGATAGCCAGCAAACTTATGTGTTTTGAGTAAATCCATGCCCCTGTAATCAAAACTACTGCCCATACTAGCATACCAAGAGCAAAGTGAATATTTACTTGCCATAAAGTAATAATAGCTATGCCTAAAGCTAATCCGTGGCTAAAAAATCTATCAATAACAATTCTTATGATCGCTGGAACAGCGCTTGTTAAATCATTAATTTTATTAGTCAAACTGCCTGAAAAATTATTCTGGTAAAAATTTTGGCTTTTATCAACCAGTAGCTCTAAAGCATCATTAGCTATTTTTGCACGTAAAGCTGGAATCATTTTAATCTCAACAAAATAATTATAAAGACGAAATGATATAGAAAGCAAAAGATATAATCCGAGATAGAAAATAATAGGTACTATTAGATTAGCAAAAATATTATGTTGCTCACTAGAAGCTAAACGGTTTAAAATAACTTTTAATAAATATGCTCTAAGCGAAAGATCAACTGCCCATATTACCGCCGCCAGAACCATGCTGAATATTGGTAAAGGAAAAGGTTTTATGGTGTTGATAATATAAGATACAATTTGTTTCGCTGTAATGTTATTCATAGTACATGAGAACCGGAGTTAAATTTTGACGACAAAATTACCAACCAGAATTGGTTATGCAAGAAGTCTATAGATTATCCTTAGCTATACCATGTTTTCTGGCACAACATATTTATCAAAATCTTCGGAAGATATAAGTTTCAAAGCTATTGCCGCTTCTTTTAACGTCGTACCTTCTGCATAGGCTTTTTTGGCAATTTTCGCTGCATTATCATAGCCAACATGAGGATTCAGCGCGGTAACAAGCATTAGGGATTGGTCCCGCAGCAAATTGATACGCTCAAGGTTTGGCTCTATGTCATTTACGCAATGATCAACTAAGCTTACTATTGCATCACTCAGTAAGTTAATTGAGTGAATAACATTCTGAATTATCAACGGTTTAAATACATTAAGCTCAAAATGACCATTACTTCCACCAATAGTGACGGCCATATGGTTACCCATTACCTGCGCTGCAACCATGGTCATAGCCTCGCACTGAGTTGGGTTAACTTTCCCCGGCATAATAGATGAACCAGGCTCATTTTCTGGTAACTTAAGCTCACCAAGACCGCATCTTGGCCCAGAACCAAGCAACCGTATATCGCTTGCGATCTTCATCATGCTAACAGCAAGAGTATTCAATGTTCCAGAAAACTCAACTAAAGCATCGTTGCAAGCAAGCGCCTCGAACTTATTTGATGCAGTTTTAAAAGCATAGCCAGTAAAGCTCGAAACCTCCTGAGCAAATTTTTCTGCAAAACCAGCCTTGCAATTAATGCCTGTTCCAACAGCTGTCCCACCTTGGGCTAAATAATGAACTCTTGCTAATGACTGATCAACTCTTTCAATACCGAGCTGAGTCTGACAAGCATATCCAGAAAATTCTTGCCCAAGTGTTATTGGTGTTGCATCCTGCAAATGAGTTCTGCCAATTTTTACAATAGATTTCCATTGTTTTGCCTTAGTATCAAGGCTCTTATATATTTTTTTTAATGCAGGAATTAATTTTTCATGGGTACTAAGCACCGTCGCTATATGCATTGCTGTTGGGAAGGAATCGTTCGATGACTGCCCCATATTGACGTGATCGTTCGGATGAACTGGAGATTTACCACCTTTTTTGCTAGTTAATTTTTCATTCGCAATGCCAGCAATTACCTCATTAACATTCATATTTGATTGAGTGCCAGAACCGGTCTGCCAAACAACCAGAGGGAAGTTATCATCAAACTCCCCACCGATTATCCGATCAGCTGATTCCACGATCACATCAGCTAAGTCTTTATCGAGCGCTCCTATACTTGCATGAACTCTTGCCGCAGATCTCTTGATAATAGCTAAAGCTTTGATGACTTCTCTAGGCATCTTCTGATCAGCGATTTTAAAGTTATTGATAGAGCGCTGAGTTTGAGCTCCCCAATAATATTGGTTCTGAACTTTAACCTCGCCCATGGAATCCATTTCAATTCGATACTCGCTCATAAAATTCCTTTATTTTTTTATAACAAAGTACTCTGTAGATCCGCCATTTTTATTTACCGCTAACTTATATCCATGCTCAATGCATATATTACTTGCATAATGTTCACGACAGTTTTTTATAGTCAGTGGCGCGGCAGTATCCCCATTCAGAACAGCAAAACATTCTGGCTTCAACTTAAAATCACGACCATTACTCTGAATTTTAAATAATGCATCATTTTTTTCATTAATATATAGGTCAATTGAACCTTCAGAAGCAATATTTTCAGAAGCAATAGCAACTAAACAATACGCAACTTTAGCCATATGAGCGTCAATATACGACAAATCACCATTTATATGCGGATTAAATTTAATTGCCGAGTCTGCGAAAAAACCCTTCAGCATCTCTATCATATCAACTATATTCAGCCTGGAGTCACTCTCAACTAATCCATAGATGCTGCGAAAAAATTTGATATTTTTTACTAAATTTTTTGATTCTTCTAACACCAAATTCTTAGCCTGTTCTCCAATAGCTTTATTTTTACTATCAAGCAAACCAAGGCAGTTATCAATTGTACCAATTGAACCTGCTAAATCATGACAAATCTTTGACCCTAAAGCCTGAACAAGTGCTAAAGTTTTAGACATTACACTCTATATGTTATATATTTTTAAATATGTATCTGTTTTCCATATGCTTGTAGGACGGACTCGTGCATCATCTCTGACAAAGTTGGATGAGGAAAAATTGTATTCATTAAATCAAGCTCCGTTCCTTCCATTTCTTTTGCGACCACATATCCTCCAATAAGCTCAGTTACATCAGCTCCAATCATATGTGCACCTAATAATTCGCCAGTTTTGGCATCAAAGATAGTTTTTATTAAACCATCTCCCTCCCCTAGAATCAAGGCTTTTCCATTAGCATAAAATGGAAATTTTCCACATTGAAGCTGATAACCAGCCGCTTTGGCCGCTTCCTCGGTCAGGCCAACACTTGCAATTTGTGGGCTTGAATATGTACAGCCAGGTATATTTGTTTTGGTAATAGCATGGGGCTTTTTACCTGCAATAAATTCTGCTGCAATAATCCCTTCATGGCTGGCTTTATGAGCAAGCCATGGCGCTCCAGCTACATCACCTATTGCAAATATCCCGCTTTCTGCTGTTTGCATCAAACCGTTTGTGAGGATATGCCCCTTCTCAACAACAATTTTTGTCTTCTGGAACCCCATATCTTCGACATTACCCACAATCCCAACAGCCATCAGCAATATTTCAGACTCCAGCGACTCTTTCTTACCGTTATAATCAAAAATCACACTCACTCCTTTAGCAGAAGATTTTTGCCCCTCCAATTTAACTCCGGTCTTGAATTTTATCCCCTTTGTCTCAAAAACTTTTTTTGCCATAGCTGAGATTTCAGCATCTTCAACTGGCAATATTCTATCCGCAGCTTCAAGCACCGTAACATTCGATCCAAGAGCATTATAAAAACTGGCGAACTCTATTCCAATAGCACCAGAGCCCACTATGATCATAGACTTAGGTATGCTGTTTGGCACAAGAGCTTGACGATAGGTCCAGATATTCTTGCCGTTCTCTTCAAAGCCAGGCAAAACTCTTGCCCTTGCACCCGTTGCAATGATTATATTCTTGGCGCTGATTTTATCCTTATCATTTATTGAGATCTGCCCAGCTCCCTCAAGCTTAGCGGATCCTTCTATTATAATCACTTTATTCTTCTTAAGCAGAGATTTTATTCCACTAACAAGCTTTGTAGAAACATCTCGAGAACGCGCAACTATCTTTTTTATATCAAACTCAATATTGCTAGCTGAAATCCCAAAATCCTCAGCATGCTTCATTTTTTGATATAATTCAGCCGACTTCAGCAACGCTTTTGTTGGAATACAACCCCAATTAAGACAAACTCCCCCCAAATGCTCCTTCTCGATTAGGGCAGTTTTTTGACCCAATTGAGCCGCTCTAATCGCTGCAACATAACCACCAGGCCCACCACCAATTACTACAACGTCAAAATTTTCCATAACTACTTTCTCTAAATAAACATCAATATTGGTGATTCAATATATTTCTTGAACGCAGCTAAGAACTGCGCACCCACTGCTCCGTCTACCACCCTATGATCACATGACAAATTCACATCCATCACAGTTCCAATTTCAATCCTATCTTCAATCACAACCGCTCTTTTACTACTCATACCAACTGCTAAGATACATCCTTGAGGAGGGTTAACAATTGCATTAAAACTCTTGATGCCATACATACCAAGGTTGGAAATACTAAAACCACCCCCTTGAAACTCTTCAGGTTTTAAGCTATTCTCCCGAGCTCTCTTGGCCAAATCCTTCATTTCGGTAGAAATTTTAATTATATCCTTCTGATCGGCATTTCGAATAAGAGGAGTGATCAAACCACCCTCTATCGCTACGGCAATTGAAATATCTATGTTATTGTATATTTTAATCGCCTCATCGCTCCAACTAGCATTTGCGGCAGGAATATCCTTTAAGGCTTTAGCTGCCGCTAAGATTACGAAATCATTTACCGATAGTTTTTTATTCTTATCTTCACCAAATGTATTATTCACCTGCACTCTAGCCTCAAGAAGCGCATCCATCATGCAATCAATTGCTAAGTAAAAATGTGGGACAGTAAGCTTAGACTCAAGCAGACGTTTGGCAATAATCTTGCGCATATTATTGTTTGGCACCAAACGGAATTCCTCAGTATGCCTAAAAACTTTACCTTTAGCTTGGCCCGCTGAGAGTATATCAGCTTTGATAATTCTACCATGAGGTCCACTTCCTATAATATTCGCAAGACTTACGCCGTCCATAGCCGCAATACGCTTTGCAAGAGGCGAAGCAAAAATCCGACCAGAATTTGATATTGCTGGAGCTTGAATTGGTTGAGAAATAGGCGCATTACTCAATGCTGCTGCAGTTGGCTTTTTATCGGTATCATCTTTTACCACAGCAACAGGTTTAGCAGAAGCTTCTTTTGCAAGAAGCTCAAGTACAGCAGAGTCACTTTCACCATCCTCAATTAAAACCGCAATCAAAGCATTTACAGGAACTTTCTCGGTTCCTTGCGGGATAAGTATTTTTGCCAAAATTCCTTCGTCAACCGCTTCAACTTCCATCGTAGCTTTATCAGTCTCTATTTCTGCAATTATATCACCAGCTTTAATAGTATCGCCTTCTTTTTTTAGCCACTTTGCAAGATTACCATGCTCCATAGTTGGTGAAAGTGCTGGCATTAAGATTTTTATCGGCATTATTCATCCTTCATTTTTTAAATTTCTTTATAACAAGCTCTCTTGACCGCTTCTACTATTTCACTAGTAGTAGGCAGTGACAGCTTCTCAAGATTTACTGCATAAGGCAGCGGCACATCTTTGCCAGAAACTATTTCGACCGGCGCATCTAGATGATCAAACGCTTCTTTCATTATTATGGAGCTAATTGTGGCTCCAATACCTGCAAAGAACCAGCCTTCTTCAACGCATACCAACCGATTAGTTTTTACTACTGATTCGATAATTGTTTGCTCATCAAGCGGTCTTATTGTTCGAAGATCAATCACTTCAACGCTTATACCATCTTGAGCAAGTATACTCGCTGCTTCGAGAGCCAAGCCTACTTGCAAGGAAAAAGCAACTATAGTTACATCAGTACCTTCTCTCCGAATTTTAGCTTTGCCAATCTCAATTGGTGAAATAATATCTGGAACTTCAAAGCTCTGCCCATATATCATTTCATTTTCTAGAAAAATTACCGGATTATCATCTCGAATTGCACTAATAAGCAGCCCCTTGCTATCTTCAGCACTATATGGAGCAATAACCTTTAAACCAGGAATATGTGCGTATATGGCTGCATAGTTCTGGCTGTGCTGAGCTCCAACTCTTGCTGCAGCGCCATTCGGGCCACGAAACACTATGGGGCAACCAAGCTGCCCACCGGACATGTAATTTGTTTTGGCCGCAGAATTTACGATCTGGTCGAACGCTTGCATCGAAAAGTTAAAAGTCATAAATTCAACAATAGGCCTAAGCCCACCAAACGCTGCGCCAATTGCGAGTCCAGCAAATCCATGCTCCGTAATTGGAGTATCTATAACTCTACTCGGCCCGAATTCTTGCAGCAAACCTTGTGTTATCTTGTACGCGCCCTGATACTCGGCTACTTCTTCTCCTATCACAAAGACTCTTTTGTCTCTGTGCATTTCTTCTCTCATGGCTTGCCCTAAGGCTTCTCTAACCGTTATCTCTGCCATAATTCTCCTTACTTAAAAATATCTGTAAAAAGCTCGTCTTCACTCGGAAGGGCTTCCGTTGTTGCAAACTCAGCTAGCTTGGTTATTATTTTTTTAACTTTGTTTTCAATTTCCTTCAACTGCTCTTCGCTTGCATATGATTTATCAATAATTATCTGCCTAACCGCAGCAACTGGATCATGTGTCTTTTTCTCTTCAACTTCATCCTTCGTCCTGTATTTTGCTGGATCAGACATTGAGTGCCCACGATAGCGATAAGTTTTAGCCTCAATAATTACCGGGCCATTTCCGCTTCGAACATATTGTACTGCTTGCATGGCTGCATTGTAAATGGAATCGATATCCATACCATCTGCTTGGAATCCTGGTATACCGCAAGACTCTCCTTTCCTATACAAATCTCTCATTGCAGTTGATCTGGCAACAGATGTGCCCATTGAGTATTCGTTATTCTCTATCACATACACCACAGGTAACTTCCAAAGCGCTGCCATGTTAAAGGCTTCGTAGACTTGTCCTTGATTTACAGCCCCATCTCCAAGAAAAGTAAAGCACAATTTATCCGTACCGTTATATTTTTCTGCAAAAGCCAAACCAGTTCCGATAGGTACCTGTGCACCGACAATTCCATGACCACCGTAGAACTTCCCTTCGCTATTAAACATATGCATCGAACCACCCTTGCCTTTTGAGCAACCAGATGCTCTTCCAGTAAGTTCTGCCATAACATACTTAGGGTCAATTCCAGAAGCGATTATATGTCCATGATCCCTATAACTGGTTATAGTACTATCGCCCTTATGCTTTGCCAGATTAATACCAGCAATCACTGCTTCTTGGCCAATATAAAGGTGGCAGAACCCTCCTATTAAGCCCATACCATAAAGCTGCCCACATTTTTCTTCAAACCGCCTTATCAACAACATTTTCTCATACGAGTCAAAATATTGCTCAGACTTTAGCTTATATTTTCCTAGTTCAAACATACTGATTCAGTTCTAAAAATAAATTGTGACCATAATACACAGGATACGCCTTGTCAATAAAGTCTTACTAATCTAAATGACTTGGTTAAATTAGTATAAATTTTTTTATGCAAATTCCCAAGTTTTAATATAAAAATTCAGAATATATTTTTAAAAATATATGACATTTACTACAGTTTCTCTTGCAAATGATGTCAAATAAATATATAGTTATACTATTAATATCCATTAAACTTAACCTTAGCTAGATCGAGATTATGTCTGACAA
>CANNHR010000029.1 GCA_947505405.1 Rickettsiales bacterium | reverse complement strand
TCCAGTCTTTTAGCCGTTTTGCCATGGATTCCCGCCTGGCGCGGGAATGACAATAAGGGATAGGAAAACCTCTGTAAGGCATTTCCGACGGAGAGACTAATAATGTGAATCATGCCGTGTAAAGGTTAACTAATAACCGTCATCAACTATGTTGTGCAGCAAGGCGCCTGCCTAATCTCTGACTACCATCACTGAAATGGAAGAATGCCTGACAATCTTTGAAGCGTTTGGCCCAAGCATGTAATCTCTAAGCTGAGGTCTAACGGCTGAAATGATGATCAAATCAGCATTTGCACTCTCGGAATATTTTATTACCTCATCGTAAACTGCTCCTCTGCCAATATAATAGTCAACATCAGCCCCTTTTGGAACATACTTTTCCACTATCTCATCGAATTGCTTAGTATATTTTTGTTTTTGATCGCTCATCCAATGCCTTGGAAGGTAGTCCTCTATCATTTTCATTCCAAAATCAGGCATTATATAAATTAAATGTAATTTTGAACCAAAGGCATTAACAAAATTCAAAGCAGGGGGGAAAACTGCTTTTAATGACTGCTTATCGGCCAAATCAACTGGAATAATAATATTCTTAAACATAAAACTAAGTTATTTTAATAAAAACTATTTTTGAGTATCACTCTTAAAACCTGGTATAACAAAACCACTTGTAAAGTCGGCGTCCTCTATATCGTAGAGTACAGGATCTGAAGATTTAAATCTAGTAAGTTTTGAATTCAAATGAGTAAGAAAATTTTCCACTACTTTTTTATCAGCAGATTTTCCAGCTACGAATATAGCTGAAACAGCAACAGTTTCTTGATCCTCAGTAATACCAGGATAACCACCAGCTTCTATCACTACTTTTCTAAACCCCGGAGAGTTCTTTACCAACAAATCAATCTTATCACTATCAATCGTAACAAAATCAGACTCACATGTATGCGTAATCATATTGACCAACATGTCTGGATGCCCGGTCATAAGCATTATGGCATCAATTTTGCCATTACAAAATTCTTTCGCGTAATTCTCATGAAATATTTCAATATCTTCAGGAGGTTTCTTAAAATCGTAATATGGGGCAAGTGCGTCATAAGCAACTGAACTATCGGATTGTGGTGGTCCATTAGAAATCTTCTTACCATCTAAGTCTCCAAACACTAGTATTTTATCATCATCCTTAACAAGGACAGTAAAATATTCATCATGAAGACGCAATAATTGATACATATCCTTAAACGGCTCGGTAGTTGCAAAATAACCAGTTCCATTATATGACTCAATTGCTAAATTCGACAAAGTAAACGCGAAATCTATCTTCTCTCTTTGTAATAGCCATAGATTCTCTAACGATCCAGTTGTTGGTACTACTTCACATTTTATACCATCATTAGCATGAGATATAAAACGACATAACTTCAATCCAATGCTATAATACCCATCTAGCAAGCTACCGCTACCAATCCTTATGATTTTTCTCTCAGAGGCTCCGGCTGAACTAATACACAATATTAGCACCGAAATACTTACGTAAATTAATCGCAGAATCTTCATAACTACTCCTCTAAGAGTTGTACATTTCTTTATCAAGAGTTCCTTCCGTACTATCTATAACCAAAGTTATAGTAGCGTCACCAGTAATATTAATGGTTGTACTGAGTAAGTCGAGTATTCTGTCAATACCCACCAACAATGCTACTCCTTCGATTGGCAATCCAACTGAAGTCAGCATTATAGGCAGCATAATTATGAATGACCCCGGTATACCAGCTCCACCAATTGACCCAAGAGTTCCAGTCAGAATAATGACAATATAATCTGATAATACTAAATCTACTCCCATCGCTTGAGCGAAAAAAATAACAGATAAACCGAGCTTAATTGATAATCCATTCATATTAATCGAGGCGCCTAGCGGTAGTACAAAAGATGTACTGGACTCAGAAACACCCATTCTATTTCTGCATACCTGCATCGTAGTTGCAAGGCTAGCCTTACTGCTACCAGTAGACA
Source organism: Rickettsiales bacterium (assembly GCA_947505405.1). Classification (GTDB taxonomy): domain Bacteria; phylum Pseudomonadota; class Alphaproteobacteria; order Rickettsiales; family Rickettsiaceae; genus Megaera_A. Next base: position 16,095 of record CANNHR010000029.1, on the reverse strand, counting down.
TAGCAATCATCTGATACTCGATACTTTTTTTATAAAAAGGCATTGGGGACATTCTACAAAATACAAATATAATCAAACCATAGATTAAATACTGAAGTACGAAAGCCAATATTATTGCCTGAACTAATTTCCCTAAAGTAAATATGATATCTAACCCTTGAGTGCCAATAACCCAAGCAGTGAGTGCAAACGCAGCGTATGGAGACAATTGCACCACAAGAGCAATCATTTTTAAGACTAGTTTTGCTGCAGCGTGAATAAAATTTCGAAGTGGATCAGCAGAAGAGTCCATACCATTAATTATTATACCTGTAAATATAGAGAAGAATACTACTTGTAAAATATTTGAATCGGCGAAAGCTTGAAACACGTTATTGGGAACAATTTCAATAAAAAATTCTAAAAGATCAAAATTACTCTCTTTAAAATTTCTCTCTGCGGCTACCGGCCCCATATCAAGAACAACACCGGCTCCAGGTTTAAGAACATAGGCTACTCCCAAACCAAACGTAACTGCCAAACACGTAGTACCAAGATAAGCAATTACAGACTTTCTAGCTACCCTTCCAATTGAACTAGGATCTCTCATACCAGTAATACCAGAGACCAAACTAAAGAACAACAGCGGCACAATAACCATTTTTATCAAACGGAGAAAAACCGTTCCAATAGGTTTAATAGTTTCAACATACTGAGGAATATATACTCCGAAAATTATCCCCAAAATTAAGCCTAGAAAAACCTTATGCCATAATTTCATAAGCAAACTCTCATCACATTAACTATGGCCATACATCAACATACTACTTGCTATGAATCCAATCTATATACTCACCTAATCCCGCGGTAATATCAAGCTTAATTATTTGAGGTAATCGATAATTATGATTTAATTTTATCGATTCTTCAATAACTTTATAGTTTTTTGAAGCTGCTTTTATCATCAAGCGAAATTCTTCCTCATGCTTACACTCATCTTCGTAATAAAAAAAACTTTGAACTTTATCGATCTGAACACAAGCCGCTAACCTCTGCTGAATCAAATTTTTGGCAATTTTATTCGCCGTCTCTTCACTATCAGTTGTTGTAAGTACAATACATGATTCTCTGCCTTTCAAACTACCTCGACAAATGCATTAGGAGTTTCAAATAACTTAATTTTAACTATAACAAATGAATTTTTAGTAAATAGCTTAGGTATGATGTCTAGCTTAAGATGTAGCGCTATATTCTCTGCAGTTGGATTTAATTTCAAATAATATATATTTTGACCGGTATAATTAGAAATGAAAGATCCAAGTTCTGTATCATCACTGTGCAAAATCACATTGTGGTCAAAATTTTGGTCGATCCACTCTTTCATCACAGATTTTAGTTCACCAAAATCTACAACCATACCAAGATCATCTAATTCTTCCGATCTTGCCGTAATTTCAAGAACATATCTATGACCATGAAGATGTTTACACTTATGCTTATGACCAATAACTCTATGACCAGCATCGAACTCTATGCGACGAGTACACTCAACCATAATAGCGCATCTCTCTTATCCAAAACTAGCGTTAATAATACCTAAAATTGTAGATGTCTCTTACCATGACCTAGTGTTATAAAAATTTAAGTAATTCCTGGTACTTTTCAAGCTTACCTAAAATAATATCCGCCTGCAGCGAACCTTGCTCGTGATCAAGAAGACTACTCTCCAGAAGTGTGATGTGATCCATCACTTCTGTTTTGGTTTCTTGCTCCAAAACAGCAGCAAACTCACTAAGAATATTCAACTCTTCACCAGTAACTTGTGCAACGCCATTAAAAACAAAATATTTCTGTTCTCGTTCATTAAGAAAAACCGAAATAATACCGGTATTAATATTAGAAATAAGTTTACAATGACCAGGAAGAACACCAAACACCCCTTCCTCACCAGGAAGATTTACCATACTTGCCTCAGCATCGAGGATAGTCATAGATGGTAGTATGATTTTCACTGATAAAGTAGTGGTCATATCAACTACATCCCTACTTTTGCTTCGAGCTTTTTAGCCTTCTCAATTGCTTCCTCAATTGTTCCAACCATATAGAATGCAGCTTCAGGCATATAATCGTACTTACCCTCAACCAAGCCTTTGAAGCCAGCTATGGTATCTTTAAGATCAACAAACTTACCAGGCAGCCCGGTAAATACTTCTGCTACATGAAACGGCTGAGATAAAAATCTTTGTATCTTACGCGCACGACTAACAGTCAATTTATCTTCCTCGGACAACTCGTCCATCCCAAGAATAGCAATAATATCCTGGAGAGATTTGTATGTCTGCAGCACTTTCTGCACTTCTCTTGCTATATTATAATGCTCATCACCAACTATTTCAGGGTCAAGCATCTGCGAGTTACTATCAAGCGGATCAACAGCAGGATAAATCCCAAGTTCCGCAATTTGACGACTAAGAACCGTTGTGGCATCGAGATGCGTAAATGATGTCGCAGGTGCAGGGTCAGTCAAGTCATCTGCTGGTACATATATAGCCTGAACAGAGGTAATCGAACCATGCTTAGTCGATGTAATTCTCTCTTGCAGCATTCCCATATCCGTAGCCAATGTTGGTTGATATCCCACCGCTGACGGTATACGACCCAAAGTTGCTGATACTTCAGAACCAGCCTGTGTAAATCGGAATATATTATCAATAAAGAACAAAACGTCCTGTCCACCGTCCAAATCTCTAAAAGATTCGGCAATAGTCAGCCCTGTTAACGCTACTTTTGCACGTGCTCCAGGGGGCTCATTCATTTGACCATACACTAGCGAAACTTTTGACTCTTCAAGTTTATCTGGATTAATAACACCAGAGCCAATCATCTCGTGATAAAGATCATTTCCTTCTCTTGTTCTCTCACCTACTCCAGCAAATGCCGTATATCCGCCGTGCGCCTTGGCCACGTTGTTAATCAGCTCCATAATAATAACTGTTTTACCAACGCCTGCTCCACCAAAAAGGCCAATTTTACCGCCCTTAGCATATGGGGCAAGGAGATCTACAACTTTTATACCGGTTATCAAGATGCTTCTTTCTGTAGATTGTTCTTCAAAAGAAGGTGGCTGTCTATAAATTGAAGAATAAGTCTTGGATATTATGGGGCCTTTTTCGTCTACAGGCTCACCAATTACATTCATAATTCGGCCCAAAGTACTAATTCCAACCGGAATTTGTATTGGCTGACCAGTATCAATGACCTCGGTACCTCTAGTCAACCCATCAGTTGAGTCCATAGCAATGCACCGAACAGTGCTATCACCAATGTGCTGAGCAACCTCTAGCACTAATTTTTGACCGTTGTTTTCGCACTGCAGCGCATTTAAGATATTGGGAAGTTGTGTACCCCCAGCGAATTTCACGTCAACAATAGCCGAAATAATTTGAGTAATTTTTCCTTTGTTCATAGTTATATATTACCAATTAATTATCTTTATCAATAGCCAATTTGCCAGAACTGCTGTAGTTTTCTGGTTCCAAATCTGTTATCACAATCCTTACTTTTTCTGGACTAACATTCACTGAATCACAAACCGCTTTAGTAACTGTTTCTACAAGCTTCCTTTTCTGTTCTAATGTCCTTCCTTTTATCATTTGTATGCTTATTAATGGCATGTCATTCTCTTAAAATTTATTACTAAATAGTTAATTTTCCCAATCCTTCTCATTTCCGCCTCTTTTTGTCATTTTGTGCTTCTTTTTGTCATTTCCGCGCAGGCGGAAATCCAGGTCACATAATAGTTTCATATAAATCTTTCCAATCAGGATTTTGCTCTTCTATTAAACGTAGCTTCCAAGTTCTATTCCATTTCTTAATGCATTTTTCTCTACCAATAGCTTCACTTATATCTTGCAACTCTTCTATATAAATAAGCTGATTAATGTTATATTTTTTGGTAAATCCTTCCACTAATTTTTCTTTATGCTCATAAATACGTCTAGCCAAATCGCCAGTTACACCAACATAAAGTGTACCATTGCGCCCAGAAGCCATAATGTAAACCCAATACGAATTCATATCGCCGTCCTCAAATCATTTACTAGATTTCCGCCTGCGCGGAAATGACAAAGGAGAGTGTCATTTTAGCGCTCCACTTTTATCATTTTGTGCTTCTTTTTGTCATTTCCGCGCAGGCGGAAATCTAGATCTAAATTGACTATACCGACTCAGCTCCAGAAATGATCTCAGTAAGCTCTGTAGTAATAATCGCTTGCCTTGATCTATTTAGTTGGATGGTCAGTTTGTCAACTAATTCACCTGCATTTCTTGTAGCATTATCCATCGCTGTCATTCTTGCTCCCTCTTCACTTGCACGGCTCTGAAGCAACCCATAATTGATCTGACCACCGATGTACAAACTTATAACATTATGTATCAATCCGGCGCCTTCATACTCGGAAGCATTACTTATTTTGTTTTCCGCTCTAGCCTGAGCCGGCAAAATTTGTTCTTTTGTCATCACTTGAGTCATCGCATTCTTAAATTTGTTATAATATATATAACAAGCACCAGCCTGTTCGCTCTCAATCAATTTTATGATTTTATCCTTTGCCTCTCGAGCAACGTATTCATAATTACCGTGCGTAACATGATAGTATCCAACTATTTGCTTTCCAAATTCATTCTTCAGAGCATCTATACCTTTTTTGCCTATAACTAGCAATTTCACTTCCTTATTATGTGCCTCAAGTTGTTTGATATCAACCTTAACTCTCTTGATCACGTTTGAATTAAAACTACCACATAGCCCTCTCTCCGACGTCATAACAACTAAAAGATGAGGCATATTTTCAAGCTCTTTACTAAAAAACTTACGGCTCTCTGCTGGCAAGTCCATCAAATTGCCACTTGCAGAAATATCATACATAACGGCACCCAGCACAGAAGAATAATCGTTCAGATTCTCTGCCTGATCTTTCACTTTCTTCAGCTTTGCAGCAGATACCACATGCATAGCTTTGGTAATTTTCTGAGTAGATTTAATACTCTTTACTCTATTTCTAAGATGCTTTAGACCAGACATTTTCCCTTAATTGTTATTGTCTAAAAATTCTTTTACAAACCTAGCAAGATAAACTTTCAGCTTTTCTTCGGTTTCTTCACTCAATTGTTTTTCTTTGCGTATTGCAGAAAGAATACTATCTCCTTTTAACCTAACATCTTCCATAAGCTTATCTTCAAAGAGACGGATTTTAGAAAGGTCTATCTTATCCAAATACCCCTTAACTCCAGCATACAAACTAACCACTTGCTCTTCTACTACCACTGGAGAATATTGAGGCTGCTTTAGAAGTTCAGTCAGCTTTGCTCCATGTTTAATGAGCTTTTGTGTGGACGCATCTAAGTCAGAGCCAAACTGAGCAAAAGATTCCATTTCTCTAAACTGAGCAAGCTCAAGCTTTAACGATCCAGAAACCTTCTTGATAGCTTTAATCTGAGCAGCTGATCCAACGCGACTAACAGATATTCCAACATTTACAGCCGGCCTAATACCTTTATAGAATAAAGCACTTTCAAGGAAGATTTGACCGTCAGTAATAGAAATCACGTTTGTTGGAATATAAGCAGAAACGTCTCCCGCTTGAGTCTCAATGATTGGCAGCGCAGTCAGCGAACCAGCTCCCTTGTCATCTGATAATTTTGCTGCTCGCTCCAGCAATCTTGAGTGCAGATAAAAAACGTCTCCTGGGTAAGCTTCACGCCCTGGTGGTCTTCGAAGTAGCAGCGATATTTGACGATATGCAACAGCATGCTTTGTTAGATCATCATAAATAACCAATGCATGCTTGCTATTATCTCTAAAATACTCACCAATAGCACAACCTGTATATGGAGACAAAAATTGTAAAGTAGCTGGATCCGATGCTGTCGCAGCAACAACTGTAGTATATTCCATCGCACCAGCTTCTTCTAATTTCTTCACAATCTGAGCAACAGTAGACCTTTTTTGACCAATTGCCACATATACACAGAAAATTTTGTCTGCATCATTACCAGCAAGATGTGCCGGTTTCTGATTGATGATTGTATCAATCGCAATAGCAGTTTTTCCCGTTTGCCTATCCCCAATGATCAGTTCTCTCTGGCCTCGACCAATTGGAATCAATGCATCAATGGCTTTAATACCCGTCTGAACAGGCTCATGTACACTTTTTCGGCCAATGATCCCTGGAGCTTTTACTTCAATATTACTAAAATGTTTTGAGACAATGTCTCCTTTACCATCAATAGGCCTACCCAGACCATCAACTACTCTACCAACCATTGACATTCCAATCGGAGTTTTTAGTATCTCACCAGTACGCTTTACCTTATCACCTTGACGGACTGAACTATCTTCTCCCATGATCACAACACCAACCATGTCGCTTTCCAAATTCAAAGCCAATCCTTTAACGCCTGACTCGAACTCAACCATCTCACCCGCCTGGACTTGGTCGATACCATAAACTTTTGCAATACCGTCACCTACTGTAATCACATACCCAACTTCTTGTAGCTCGCCTAGCTGGTCAATATTGCCAATTTCGCGCTCTAAAATCTCAGATATTTCTGAAGGGTTTAACGTCATTTTCTAAAACTCCTCATTAAGTTTATGATCTCGTAGCTATTTTTTGTATTCTATCTAGCGCTCCTTGTACAGAGCAATCAAGCAGATTACTATCATACTTAACTATAACACCTCCTAAGAGTGACTCATCAACACTATGCTCAAGCTCGATTTTTTTATCAAGGGACGATTCAAGGAGGTTATGAATAAATTCCATCTCTTTTTTACCAAGCTTAGAAGCTGATGATATTTCGACAAATTTAATTCCCTTACTTTCCCTAAGCAGAGCTTCGTATTCATCAACAATCTCAGAAAACAAATGCATTCTTGCATTTTTTATCAAAATATAGAGAACCCGTTTCAGCAGAGATTCTGATTTTAATTTGTTAGTAAGAATATCTATAAACCTATCTTTATCAGACTTATCGATAATCGGAGAACATAACATTGTCTTTAAAGCACTAAAATCTCTTAGCACATCACCAAACACTCTTATATTTTCAAAAACTTTATTTTCTTTAGATTCTTTCTTAGCTTGAACAAACAAAGAATGAGCGTAATTTTTTACTATTTTAATATCTAACGACATATGTCTTAAGCAGTTGTTTCGAACATATTTATGTAATCCTTTTTTATCATATAAAGCAATGCAAAAAATAACAATCCAAGTTGAAATAAAAAATACGTAAGCACTAAAGATACAATCTGCGTTGATTGCCAAATTAACATACAAACAAATGGAGTCGTTGAAGAAAAGACCATACTACCTACAGAATGAGACAAGCTGCACATTCTCATTCTAATACCAGTGTGAAATAGAGACTGAATACGAATAGCACAAGGAATTGAATAAAATGGAACCAAAAACACTAGTATGCCATGTAGCAGTACTGAGTAACTATTAAATCCAAGCATACACCCCATCATTACCACACAAAAAATGCTTAAACTTAAGGCTCCCATAATTTGGGTCACTATTTTAAATCTATCAGCTGTGTAACCAGAAATTAAGCATGCCAGGGCATAGACTGATACCAACACAATGTTAGTGGCAGCCGCGGTCTCATTATCAATAATATCAGCTACATTTGCTGCAAACGTTCCGAAGAATATTATCAAAAAATGATATCCACCACCGAGCATCCCATTGATTATAGTTGCTAGCACAAATTTAACTTTATTGGCACCGATTATCTTAGCTATGCCAACATTAGATTCAGGTGCACTTCTTGATTTACTATTAAGAAATTCTTCGCTCTCGAGCAATCTTCTGCGCAAGAAAATTACCAGCAGCCCTAATAATCCTCCAATAGCAAAATTCAGCCTCCACAACCACTCAATATTGTCATAACTAATCGCTATATGATATGCCACTGAAGCAATTAAAACACCCATTTGCGAGGAAAAAGAGACTATACCTATAACAAGATGTCGCCTCTTTTTGCCAATCATTTCAGCAACATAAATTTTTATAGCATCAATTTCCCCTGCTAAACTCATTAAAAATAGCATGCGCAGGAGCGTTATTAGTATTACAGCAAAAAACCCGACACTATTAAAACTCGGTGCGACCGCTATAAGGCAAGTTGCAGTTGCAGCAATAATTGTTGATATTTTTACACTTACTACTCGTCCAACTAGGTCACCTATTTTACCAAAAATCAACGACCCTATAGGCCTTGCTATAGTGGCAAGGCTGAACGCTGCAAAGAAAGTAAGCATCTGATCGCCGTCATCGCCATAGGGCATAAAATTCTTCGACAATAACGACGCAGACAACCCAAAGAGAGCATAATCATAATATCTTACTATTGTCACAAAAAACGCTATTGTCAGCGATTCATATCTTTTGAGATTCAAAATTTAGTTCCAGAATTAATTGCGTATTCTTATCGCGTAGGATAGTATATCTGTGAAATAATGGATGCAACTAGAATATTTTATGATTGGCAAACTTAAAGGATTGATTGAGTCGGTATATGATGATCATGTCATAATCGATATAAACGGTGTTGGATACCTAGTATTCTGCTCTATAAAAACTTTGAGCCAACTTGCTCCATCGGAATTTTGTGAACTATTAATCGAAACACACGTCAGGGAAGATCACATTCACTTATACGGATTCAGTGATTTAGAGGAAAAAGCGGCGTTTACCACTCTGCAGTCAGTCAAAGGAGTTGGTACCAGAATGGCTCTTGCGATTCTGTCGCACCTTTGTCCCGGGGAAATTCAACTAGCTCTTTCTACAGAAGATAAAATTATTTTCAATGGCGTATCTGGAGTCGGGAAAAAGCTTGCTGAGCGTATAGTTACCGAGCTAAAGGATAAAGTTATTTCAACCAAGTCTTTATCTGGAGCAGCGCTTAAATTTGCCTTGCCAAATGCTAAAATATCTAATAATTCTTTAGCTTTAGACGCTATTTCCGCACTGACTAGTCTTGGAGTTGGAAGGATTGATGCACAAAGCAGAGTTGCTGCAATACTTGTTAAGTCTTCTGATATATCAATAAATGATTTGATTAGACTAGCACTTAAAAATTGAGTTTAATACCATTCCTCAAATTAAAATTTACAGATGATGATTTGAGTGATGAGCACCCGGAGCCTATGTTTATAGGTGAGAACGCGAATGCACGAAAAATCGCATCTGTAAAATTAATTTCAGAAAATGGTTAATACCATATGACAACAGAACTCTTATCCGGCGCCATCCTTGAAACAGATGTAGATTTTTCTCTACGACCAAATCTGCTTAATGAATTCGTAGGACAAGAACATATAAAGTCTAACCTCAGTATATTCATCAAAGCGGCGCAAAACAGGAATGAATCACTGGATCATACTCTTTTTTACGGGCCGCCTGGACTTGGCAAAACTTCACTTGCCAATATCATCGCAAAGGAAATGGGGGTAAATTTTAAGGCCACTTCTGGGCCTACATTATCAAAAGCTGCCGATCTTGCTGCAATTTTAACTAATCTCCAAGAAAATGATGTGTTATTCATTGATGAGATTCACCGACTTAATACAAATATTGAAGAAATACTCTACCCAGCAATGGAAGATTTTTTTCTCGATATCATAATTGGTGATGGACCAGCTGCTCGCTCTGTACGTATAGACTTACCACGCTTTACCCTAATTGGAGCAACTACTAGGCTTGGTCTAATCAGCAACCCATTACGAGATAGATTCGGTATTCCTCTACGCCTTAATTTTTACAAAGTTGAAGAGTTAGTGCAAGTCATTAATCGAGCAGCAAGTTTGCTAAATACAAAAATCACTAAAGATGGAGCCGAGGAGATCGCAAAACGGTCAAGAGGTACTCCAAGAATTGCTCTAAGGTTGTTAAAAAGAATAAGAGACTTCGCTTCTGTAGAGCATAGATCAGAAATCGATGCAGCAATTGCCGATAACGCCCTGACTAGACTAGAAGTAGACAAAGCCGGGCTTGATAGTAACGACTATCGTTATCTAAAATTCATTTTAGATAATTACAATGGTGGGCCAGTTGGCGTTGAAACCATCGCTGCCGCACTCTCCGAACAACGCGATGCAATTGAGGAAGCAATAGAACCATACCTTATACAGATAGGCCTTCTTCAGCGCACTCCAAGAGGAAGAGTTATCACTAATGGAGCTTTTGTTCACCTTGGACTAGAACCACCAAATCGCCTGTTATTCTAGACACTAGATTTCTTTCTTGAATTAGGTTAAGCACTTGCCTTTGGCCTAATATATCCTTCCACACATCGTCCTGAACTTGGTTGAAGCTTACGCCTTGCCTTTGGCCTAGGATCCCCCTTCCACACGTTGTCATGCTGAACTTGGTTGGACAAAATCTATTTTTTTGTACCGAAAGAGAGGCCAGCAAACTTTTTGTTAAAGTCACTGACGTTTTTATTTGATTGATTAACCATATTGATTACGTTTTTGTTCCAAGCTGGATGCTCACGAAAATCAACATCCATCAAAATTTCGCCAGACTTAAGAGTTGACATAGTAGAGAATTCGTCATTACGAATTTTGATTTTTAGACTTTTATATTCAGGATGTATGTTTTTTCTCATGCAGCTAACTCTTTTTTCTTCTTAAAGATCTCTCTTTTTACTTTTTTAGCTTTATCCGACATCATAGCATCGTCAGCCTTAAGTATGAACAAGTCAAAGCCACCGTTTTTTTCAACGCTTCTCATAGCTCTTGCCACCACTTTTAGCCTATATTTTTGTCCAGTAATTTCACTTTTATATTCTACTGTTTTGATATTAGGCTCAAAGCGTCTTCTAGTTTTTCTTTGAGAGTGCGATACGTTATTTCCATATTGTACTGCAACACCAGTCAATTCACATTTGCGAGACATGTCAGATTCCCATAAATTTACATTTTAATGTTAGGGAGGATATAGATTTTTGCTTTATCTGTCAAGCACCTATTGTATCATTATTTCTTGAGCAACTCTTCTATAGTTTGAAAGTTTTCAAAGGATGAGTCGTAATAAAATCGAATTTCAGGCGAATATTTCAAGTTTATCTGACGAGTCACATAATCTCGAATAACAAAACGCGACTGCTCGAGTGCCGCTAGTATGTCATCAACTGTCAATTTCGTATTAAATGGCAGAAAAAAACAGTTCGCAACTCTAAGATCGCTGCTTATATTGACTTTAGTCACACTCAAAGGGCACCCGTCAAGACGATGATCTAGTTTACCACCTTTTCTGAAACATTCAATCAAACTAGCTTGCACGGCATGAGACACTTTAAGCTGCCTCTGTGACTGATCTTTCTCACGTGTTTTTAGATTAAAGCTTTTTTTGTTCTTCGACAAGCTCAAATACCTCTACTGAATCCCCAACTTTGATATCTTCATAATTCTCAAAAGCAATACCACATTCATAGCCTTCTCTAACCTCTTTTACGTCTTCTTTAAAACGTTTCAAGGTCTTGAGTTTACCTTCATGAATAACGATATCTTCACGTAGCAAGCGTACACCAGCCCCACGCTTGATGATCCCTTTTGTTACGTAGCTACCAGCAATCTTACCTACTTTCGACACGTTAAACACTTCACGAATATCAACTGAACCAATATATACTTCGCGAATAATTGGCGATAGCATACCGCTCATTATAGCTCGTATATCATCAATCAGATTATAAATTATTGAGTAATATCTTATATCTACTTTATTCTTGTCCGCATCCTCAGCAGCAGCATTATTAGACCTAACATTAAAGCCAAGAATTATCGCTTTTGAAGCTTGAGCAAGAGTAACATCAGATTCGGATATTCCACCAACTGCACTATGCAGAATTTTTAATTTAACTTCGTCACTTTCAATCTTATTTAGATTACTGATAATTGCCTCAATAGATCCATGCACATCACCTTTGATAATCAGTGGCAACTCTTTAATCTTACTATCCCCAGACGCTTTTAGAAACAAGTCTTCCAAGCTTGTTTTCGATGCAGTAACACGAAACTCTCTTTCTTTTCTGATTCTATAATCAATAATGTCTCGTGCCTGCTTGTCTGACGTAACAACATTAAATACATCTCCCGCAGATGGGGCATCACTTAAACCAAAAATTTCTATAGCCAGCGATGGACCAGCTTCTGTAATAGTTCGCCCTTTATCATTACATATTCTTTTTATACGGCCAGATGTCGTGCCGGCCATAATGATATCCCCTTTCCTCAGCGTACCTCTTTGAACAATAACTGTTGCAATCGCACCCCGTGCAATGTCTACTCGAGATTCAATGACAACTCCACAAGCAACACCTTCTGGGTTTGCTTTCAAGTCTTGCATCTCAGCAACTAAAAGAATAGCTTCTTCTAATTTATCAAGGTTCAACCTTTGTTTAGCTGATACTCCAACAGTTATTATCTCACCACCAAAATCTTCTGGGACTAAATCATGGCTTAATAACTCTTGCTTAACTTTTTCAATATCCGCATCAGGTTTATCAATCTTGTTTATTGCAACAATAATCGGTACATTTGCGGCTTTTGCATGACTTATCGCTTCAATTGTTTGCGCTTTTATTCCGTCATCAGCAGCTACTACTAGCACCACAATATCTGTAGCTTGTGCACCGCGTGTGCGCATTTCCGTAAACGCTTCATGGCCGGGAGTATCAATAAACGTAATCATTCTCCCATCTGACATTGTTACGCTATATGCACCTATGTGCTGAGTAATTCCACCAGCTTCACCAGCTACGACATCCGTGGATTTGAGCGCATCAAGCAGAGAAGTTTTGCCATGATCCACGTGTCCCATCACTGTTACTATAGGCGCTCTTGGCTTCAAATCTTCAATATTGTCTTCTTTATCAATCAGAATATTCTCAATATCCGATTCTTTAACCCGTTTAAGGGTATGTCCAAAACTAGTAACAACCAACTCTGCCGTGTCTGCATCGATTGACTGATTACTAGTTGCCATTACCCCAAGCTTCATTAACTCTCTAATAACATCAGCCGCCCTTTCAGTCATTCTATTAGCAAGCTCAGCAACAGTAATAACCTCAGGGACTATAACTTCACGATAGAGCTTATCAGCCTTTGTAGCATTACTTTCGTGCTTTCTTCTTTCTTTTGCTCGTGCTCTCTGAATCGACGCTAAAGACCTTGTTTTAAAAGGTGCATTACCTGAATCCTGATCAAGCATATGAAAGATATCTGATTTCTTGAGTTTTTTAGTCTCTAAAAGCTTAGATTTTACTGGAACAACTACTTCTTCTTCAGCTTTTTCATCACGAGCCTTCACAGAACCAACAGATGCTTTTTCATTATCCTTTCTAGAATCCGGGCCAACTCCATCAGATGTATTTAGCGAAGCTTCATATTCGTCAGCTTCGTTTACCTCAGCATTTTGATTAATTTCTGCAAGCCTACTTAGTGTACTCAAGGGGGCGCCTTCTTGCCCCTCTTCGTCTATCGAACGCTGCAGGGCTGCAAGCCTTCTATTAGTCATTTCTTGGTTAGATTGCAAACTTTTTGATTCTCTGCTAAGAGTAAGATCGCCTCCTGTAGCCTTTCCTCGCTTTACTTCAACAACAATTGAAGATGATCCGCTCAAATTTTTTGAAACCATTTTAGGATAAATGGACTTATTGCCTAAGCTTAGCTTATTAGCACCAAATGTAAGTTTTTTTTCTTTCTTTTCTTCTTGGTTATCTGTCATGTATCCTGTTTTCTGTCTGCTTCAAATATTAAACTGCTAATTTATTCATCCGCTTCTGATTGCTTTTTAGCAAAACTAATCAAAGCTTCAATTTCTTCACTACTTACTACGTTTGCAGGAACGATTTGTCTAAACTCAGAAATTGTAACCTCTCCTAAGTCTTCGATAGTCTTAACACCAAATTCTGCTAGTTTTAAGATATACTCCGGTGGCAAGTCTAGTGAATCAAGTAACTCTTGCTCTACTCCAAGCTTCTCAAGGCCTTCAATAATCTCTTCGTTCTGCTTCTCAAAATAGGTTATAGCACGGTTCTGCAGCTCTTCAACTAATTCCTTATTACTAAACCCTTCAATCGAAGTCAAGGCCGCATTATCAGCATAAGCAATCTGCTCTAAGGATGTATAACCTTCAGCAGATAATAATTGAGCCGTCACTTCGTCTACCCCAAGCTTACTTATGAATAGCTCGGTTGTACTCGCAAACTCCTCTCCTCGACGTTTTGACTCCTGCTCCTCTGTCATCACATCTATAGTCCAGCCAGTCATTTTTGAAGCCAGGCGAACATTTTGCCCTCTTCTGCCAATTGCCAAACTTAACTGATCATCAGGCACAATTGCTTCAACGCGCCCTTTATCTTCATCGAAAACTATTTTACTGATTGTCGCTGGCGTCATTGCATTAATAACAAACTGAGCTACATTTTTATCCCAATTAATCACATCAATCTTCTCACCACTAAGCTCGTTGGTAATTGACCTTACTCTGCTCCCTCGGACGCCAACACAAGATCCAACTGGGTCAACTGAAATATCTGTAGCAAATACTGCTACTTTTGCTTTTGAACCAGGCTCTCTGGCGATTGATTTAATCTCTATTATGTTGTCATATACTTCTGGGACTTCCATTTCAAATAGCTTTCTTAGGAACTCATCATCAGTTCTTGATAAGAAAATTTGTGGGCCTTTTTGTTCTCTTTTAACATCTTGGACGTAAGCTTTTACCCTATCTCCTACTTTGAACATTTCTCCGCGTATTTGCTGAGTTTTTTTAAGCAATGCCTCAGCACGACCAACATCTACAATAATATTGCCAAACTCTATTCTCTTAACAGTTCCATTCAGTATATCACCTTTACGATCTTTATAATCTTCATACTGACTCTCTCTCTCTATTTCTCCCACTTTCTGAACAATTACTTGTTTAGCAGTCTGAGCGGCAACTCTTCCTAAATCAATTGGCGGCAACGGCTCTAGTATTTCCTCACCCTTTTGCGCCTCTGGGCGAATGAGTATAGCGTCCTCAAGCGAGATCTCTTGAAAAGTATTTTCAACTTTATCTACAATTGTTCTGACCCTAAACAAGCTGATTTTTCCAGTATTTTGATCAATCTGCGCACTAATATTTTGCTCAAGACCGTATTTCTTACGACCAGCTATTTGAACAGCTTGCTCCATTGCCTCGATTAATTTGGCCTTAGATACACCTCTTTCTCTTGATACAGCATCTACTATTTGTAAGATTTCAGCTTTACCAATATTATCCATAACTAACTCTCTTTCTTTATTTTTAAGTTTTTGTAGTATTTTTTATTTAATAACGCTCTAAACATATCATCCGTCAGAACCAGTTTTGCATTCTTGATATTATTATAATCAAAGGACAACTCTATGTTTTTTGACTTTAACTTGATGTTTTCACCGTCAACACCCAAAAGCTGCCCTTTGTATGTAAGGTTTCCATTAAAAGCTGCTTTTAGGCGAATTTTGACTTCTCTGCCTGCAAATTTATCAAAATCTGTAATTTTCACAAGGGGCCTTTCAACACCAGCAGATGAAACTTCTAAAAAATACTTACCTGAAATAATATCTTCAACGTCTAATATAGCAGAAATATTCTTACTCACCACTTGGCAATCATTAACTTGTACCTTTTCACCATCAAGTCGTTCAATCAATATCTCAACAATCTTAGTATTTGTACCGTGAATAATAACTTTTACGATATCAAAACCAAGCATATTAACAGTACTCTCAATCAGGTTTGTTACTCTTTGTTCCATGAATTTTCTAACAAAAAAGGCGGGCTACCTGACCCACCTTAAATAACTTATTATTTAACTATGTTGCAGTATAAGCGAAGAAATTTTAGTTTTCAACAAGTTTTTTAGTCTGTAATCGGCATTGCCAGGGCCACCGCATTAAAATATGAGTAAGCCGTCATTCCAGAACTTACGTCGAATAGCCCTTTAGGGCGTAATGAGACTTAGTATCTGGAATCCATTCAAGCAGTATGGTTACTATGTTGGTAGATA
>CANNHR010000028.1 GCA_947505405.1 Rickettsiales bacterium | reverse complement strand
GTTGATAATTGATGATAATATGATTATCATATTATTTAATTACACAAAGAGGTTATTATGCCAAAGCTTATTACAGTAACAGATATGATTAGATCCTTCTCTGATATAGTCGGAAGGGTTTATTACAACGGAGAGATTTTTGATATAAAAAAAGGATCTAATATTGTGGCCAGATTATCACCTACTAAAAAGAAATCAACTATTGCTATAGCTGATTTAAACGGGTTTTTTAAAATGTCGCCACATTTGAATAAAGATGATTCAGAAGATTTTGAAAAAGGTATAAAAGGAGTTAAATCTTTAAATGATAATAGTGGATTTAGAAAATGGGATTAGTGATTGATACATCTGTTTTAATAGCAGCAGAGCGAGGGGAAGTTAACTTTGCTCAGTGGGAAAGTTATGGAGATGCTTATATTAGTTCCATTACAATTAGTGAACTACTGATTGGTGTTTATAGAGCTAATACTGAAGAGAGAAAAATAAAAAGATCAGCTTTTGTTGAGCATATAATTAGTTCGTTGAGTAGTTTAGCTTTTGGCGAGGAAGAGGCAAGAGTGTATGCACAAATTTTAAAAAATTTATTTGATAAAGGAATAACCTTAGGAGTGCATGATATGTTAATTGGAGCTACTGCAATTGCTAATGGCTATCCAGTTTTAACTACTAATGAGAGTGACTTTAAAAGGATTTCTGGATTGGAAGTTTTAACTATTAAAAAATAAATAGACTATATAGTCTCTCCGTCGGAAATGCCTTACAGAGGTTTTCCTATCCCTTATTGTCATTCCCGCGCCAGGCGGGAATCCATGGCAAAACGGCTAAAAGACTGGATTGTATCTTGAAAAATAAGAAGAAAAGAGAGAGTAAAAAAGAAGGTTACTCATTTTTTAGTCAAAATTTCGGCCCAAATTTCATCAATTTTTTTAACAACATCACTATCCATTTGAATTATCTCACCCCAATTACGTTTAGTCTCTGGTGGTAACTTATTCGTTGCATCAATTCCTAGCTTGCTACCTAAGCCGGATTCAACTGAGGCGAAATCAAGATAGTCAATTGCCGAATTTTCAATAAATGTAGAGTCCCTTTTGGGGTCAGTTCTTGTTGAAATTGCCCAAATAACTTCTTTCCAGTCACGTATGTTAATATCATCATCAACAACAATTATAAATTTTGTGTACATAAATTGCTGTAAAAATGACCAAATTCCCATCATGATTCTTTTAGCCTGACCAGGATAAGTTTTCTTGATTGAAACAACAGCCATCCTGTAAGAGCATCCTTCTGGCGGTAAATAAAAATCGATAATTTCAGGAAATTGCTGCTGTATTAGTGGAACAAATATTTCATTTAGCGCTTCTCCAAGAATTGACGGCTCATCTGGTGGTTTACCAGTATAAGTACTTAAATATACAGGTTTCTTTTTCATTGTTATTGCCTTGACTGTAAATACTGGAAATGCCTCTACATCATTATAATATCCAGTATGATCACCAAAAGGACCTTCTTTGTGATAGTCAGTAAGGCTAATTTCACCTTCCAAGATTATTTCCCCGTGAGCTGGCACTTTTAAATCGATAGTCTTACATTGCACAATAGAAATTGGTTTGTTTTGGAGTAATCCTGCAAAACTATATTCGGATATAGTATTTGGAAGTGGCATTACTGCTGCTAATGTAATTGCCGGATTAGCTCCAATTACCGCGGCTGCAGGCATAGATTCTTTGCCAAGATTTTTCCATTTTATGTAATGCCCAGCTCCACCTCGCATTTTTAACCAACGCATTATGAGTTTGTTTTTACCGATTGGTTGGAGTCTGTATATTCCTAGGTTATAATTATCTGTTTTGTCGTTGCCAGTTCCTTTTGTTACAATCAATGGCCATGTGATCAATGGACTAACATCCCCTGGCCAACAGGTCTGTATAGGTAATATACTAAGGTCAGGATCGGTTATTACTATTTCCTGAGAGCTGCCTTTTGAAACAGTTTTGGGATTCATTGACAAAATTCTTTTAGCAATTGGCAGCATCGCAAAAGTTTCCTTTAGTGATGATGGAGGTTCTGGATTTTTCATAAAAGCCAAGAGTTTGCCAAAATCTCTGAGCTGTTCTGAATTTTTTATCCCAAGAGCAAATGCGATTCGTTCTTTGCAGGCAAATAGGTTTGTAATAACCGGGTAATTTGATAATGTGCCGTCATCTTTTATTACATTCTCGAAAAGTAACGCTGGGCCGTTCTGCGCTAAAAATCTTCGACTTATTTCGGTAATCTCAAGCTTAGTAGAAACGCGTGTTGTAATCCTTCTTAAGTGGTTATTTTTTTCAAGAAATGTAAGAAATTCTGGAAGGTCTTTAAAATGCATATCTCTTATCCAAAACTATAGTGTATTCCTAGTACTTTGCCATATACTATAGATAATACAAATAAACACGTTGGCATAACAGAGAAAAATATAATCCAAATCTTTATATGCCATTTTTTGTAAGGTGAAGTGAAAGTATGACGCAATTAGAACTGGTGCAAAGCTGTAAATAAATTGTTTAACTTGAGTTCTTCGTGCGTGCGAAAAACTTAGGAATGTAGCCAAAGACAAAAAAACAAAGACAAAATTGAACAAAGGCCAAACTAATCTTGAATGACCATCAGTAATTAAACGTTGCTGCTTTTCTAGTGGTATAGAGGAATCTGGCCAGAGCATTTCTGGAATAAATAACTCCATGCTTGTTTTAATGCGATCAGAATCATCTTGAACCTTACTACTTATCTCAATCACTAAATGATCGAAATGCAACTTGGTAAGATTTCCCTGTGCATCATATGAATGCCTTAATCCTTGTGACAATACAAATTTGGTATTTTGCTGATCAGAATTTAATATCTTGCCCTTTTTAGCAAAAAAAATAGTTTTGTTTTCTGGTATTTTATTGTCAAACAAAATTACTCCTTGCATCTCATTGTTTTGATTTTTTCGATCTACATATACCGTGGCGTATTTAGAAATTTGGTTGAATGTTCGAGCTTCAATTATATTTGATACATAGGTTTCTTTAACATTGCTGATATTCTTTTTTAAATTATTGTAAGAAACTGGCATTAGATAGGCAGAAATATAGCCTGCTATTATGGTTAGCATCATAGCAATGAATAAGGCGGGCTTTGCTATTTCATAATTGTTAAGGCCTGCTCCTCTCAATACGATTAGCTGCCGCTCATCTTGAAGACGATTATATACATAAATTACTCCTATCACAGAAATAATAGGCATTATCATGAATAATAGGTAAGGCACCAATAGCACTGCTAATTTCAAAAAGGTCTTTAATTCGATACCTTTATCTATTAGACTAACCAAGTTCAATATCTGCACGAGCCAAACAAGGCTGGTTAAAACTATGGTTATGACAAACAATACCGGAATGATGGTTTTTGCAATATACTTAGCGTAGATATACATTAAATAATACCAAGTTCTCCAATTAAAATAAAGCTGACACTTTGCTTCGCATTAAACAAATGCTATTTGAGTGATGAGATCGGGCCTATGCTTATAGGTGATACTAAATCTCTTTCAAAAGATTAGTTATAGAAAATATCGGACTTGCCGTGCTCAAGTATTGATATACGTTCCGCGCGGCTCGCCTCATTTTCTATACTTCTATTTTGAAATAGAAGTAGTATGAGAACGTGAAGTTCCAGGAGAAATCGCATTTGTACGTTTAATTGGGGCCAAGAGTCCTAGCGCCAAAGTGCCCGGAACTTCTAGAGATTATTTTGTATCAATTCCCCATTGCTGACATAGCTCTTTATACTGCTTCTCGTACTTTTCAGTACGCACTCGCATTCTTGTTGAGTATATCCTAACAACCAATAATGGCATCGAAGCATACAGTAATTGTCCAACAAGGGCAGCTCCATAAATAATCATCCATGTTCCGACATCAGCTAATAGCTGCTTAGCAAGATAATCTACAGAATTTGCCTCCCATACACGTATAAGATAAGGCATAACTCCAATTAAGTTAAAGCTGCATATGGTTGCTGAAAGACATCTATGCTCATTTTTATCAAAGAAAATAGCAAAGATTGTAGGCAACATCGCTGCTGCGAAAAAGATGAACGCGTATCGTGAGATAACCATTACCATCAGCGCTATCAATATGGCAATTACCTTTATTAACGAAGAGGCAAACTTAAAATTTTTGTCAGTGTCTGATTGTAACATATGAATACCTAAATTATTACTGCAACTGTTACGATAAAACATAAAACATATGAGACTAGTACAGTGGTCTTTTGACCTAGTAACAGGGCCCCACTGAATATTTTATCTTCATTACTGAATGTTTTAATTGTTTCTTCGATTATTTTAGCTTTTCTACACGCTTCGTAATAACCATTATAATCATTAATAAATTGTTGCTGATCAGATAGAATCTGGATAACCTTCTTTAGGTTACCTTCCTTTGCAACTTCAGTAAGCTGAAAAACGATTCTTTTTTTAAATTCAATATTATGCACGTGTTCCTCAAATAATACTTTTAAATCTGAGATAATAACGTTGCATATGTTAGGAATCTTTATTTCTGGCTCATGTTGTTCAAGAATGTTGAGTATACTCAGTCCTCTTATCACGGGATGCTCAGCAAATCTTGGAAAATTTGGTAATATAGCTGATTTTATATCGTCCAGAAGCTCTAGTTTTGCAGCGACAAAAGCAACTATATTTCGATCAATATTAAATTTTTGGGGATTTTTCTCAGCGTATGTATCTAAAGCATTTAATAATTCAGGAATTGTAGTTACATATTTACCTTTCAATACCGGGGAGTAACAACAAGCGTTATTATTCAATGAATAAGCAAATCGTTCGACGCTCTTTGCCACTGAACCAGTATTAATATATGAAGCAAGGCGTGCATAGTCTTCAGCAGGTACTTTCTTCAAATAACCAGCTGCATCGGAATTCTTTTGATAAAGTAACCACGACTCGTCCTTAATTAATTTTAATACTTTCTCAACCAATTCTCTCTTATTTTGTGTAACTAAATAATATACAAAATAAGGAATAGAAGCTGCAGAAAAGGCAATTCCCTCAGTTCTTATGGAACCATTTGGATCTAATAGCGACAATAATTTTGACACTTTAATATGAGAATTGACAGAATTTGTTACCATAAAAGGAGATTCTGACTTCTTATCCACAATTGCTTTTATTTGTTCTAGTGAATCACTATCTAATTGTTCTCTACTTGCCCACTTAAATAATTTATTATCTCTGATGAATTTAATTGCTTCGGGCCAATTATGAAAAAATGCATAAGCAATTGACTTTAAACTAGAATAGTTAACTTCACTAAAAGCCATAATGTTTTTATTGTCTGATATCGACTCGTGAGTAGCTTTTGTAATTTTCCCTAACAGCCACTCCCTAAGCTGGCCTGTTCCCCATCTAATATTGGCTTCGTCATGAAGTGTCCATTTAAAAAACACGCGTAACTTTTCTGGTATTCTTGTTCCTGAAAGAAGATATTTGCTGGTAGTATTTTCGAAGCGTGCGTTATTATAATCAACAATGCTTTTGTGCTCCTTCCAAATTGATTTTGATGTATATGCTTCAAACATAGTTACTCCCAGAGCATATATATCAGATTTTATATTAAGCACATAGCGTCCTGCTATATGGCATTCGACCAGCTCCGGAGCCACATATTGCTCTTCTTGATGAAAGTTTGGGTATGAATCAACAAACTCTCGAAGAGCAAGAAATTCGCCTTCATGCATCAAAATGTTAGAAGGGTTTATGCTATAGCAATAAATATCCGCCTCGCTTAATCTAGAAAAAATATTTGCAAGCTTTTCAATAAGTGCTTCTAGCTCAGTAGTATTGAGTGTATTACCATTTTCAAGATAGCTAGCGAGATTATCGGCTGGATTATATCTGTCGATGATAACTGCTAAATGCTCTTCTTTAGTCGAAGATAGTCTAATAATAGAGTAATCGTAAATTTGGTTAAGTTGACTTATCCTATTTTTACAAAGAAAATCTATATTTTTTACGGGATGCAAAAAGTCATTTTCAAAAACGATGGCAAAAAACTCCTCTTCAGTTTCTGAATTAGTGGCGTAATAATACTTACAAAACTCATTGCTCAGTTCCAGAACCTCCTCGTTGAGATGGATCCTATAAACCTCATTAACAGCATCTTCTACAGTGCTTCTTGGTACTTCAAGTGCAGGGTTATCTTTTAAATCATTTTCTATGTTATTATCCATGTTTCCATATATCTTGAAATTCAATAAGCTGTAGATTATTCAGAGTTTGACGCTACCACTACGAAATCAATTTTATTGAGATCGTCAAGAATTTCTACGAAGGCCTCTTTGTCTTTAATTCTAATTATAGTAGCAATTGGTATTCCTCGTGGAAATATTTTGCCTTCACCAGAGGTAAGAATTATTTCTCCAACCTGTGCATTGTGGTTTTCTTGTAAGTAAATCACTTTCAAATGATCATCTTGTTTTGCCAAAATTCCACGAGTCTTGGAATTTTCAGTTACGACTGGAATTCGAGAGTTATGATCATTTATGAGCATTACGGTGGAATAATTTTTACCTACCTCTGTAATTCTGCCAATCAGGCCCTTGGTGCCTTTTACAATATCATTAACTTTTATATTTTCGTTTTCACCGGCTTGCATTGTTGCGGAGCTAGTAAATGGGCTCATAGTTGTGCCGACTACTTTTGCAGTAACAAACTTTACTTCTATGTCCTGCGGCACGTTAAGCATCTCTTTCAAAGCTGTATTTTCTGCTTTTAAAGAGGATGCTAGTTCTTGTGTATTTGAGAGAGAAGATATCTCAAGCTTTAACTTTAAATTCTCAGCTTCTAAATCTTGAAAATAAGAAACCATTGAATATGCAGATTTTACCGCATTAATTGACTGGCTATATATAATTGTTCCGAGAGATAATGTTTTGCCTATGGAATCAAGTGCGACGGTAGCTATGGTTTGAGGATAAGAAAAATACAGCAAGAAACATGAAAGCAATATCAGGACAGTAACCATGGACTTTCCAATAAAGAATAACATGAATTTACTCAATTCTATAAGACTATTCTTCGTTCGTACCCTGTTTGCTAATATCGCCACTAATTATTCCTGTTTAAACAACACATGCTTTAACCTTGTAAAATCTTCCAGCACTCTGCCTATGCCAAGCGCGACGCAAGCAAGCGCGTTGTCAGCTACGAATACCGGTAACTGTGTAGCTTCTCGTAGCACATAGCTTAAATTATTTAAGAGAGCTCCCCCACCAGTTAAAACGATACCTTTATCAACGATATCAGATGAAAGTTCTGGTGGCGTACACTCTAAAGCGGTTTTTACTGCTTCTACAATCTGACTGATTGGTTCGGTTAAACTTTCAGAAATTTGCTTTTCATTTAAAACCATTTCCTTAGGTATTCCGTTTATTAAATCTCTGCCTTTTATTTCCATCTGCCTTAACGGGACATCAAGAGAAACAAAGGCCGTGCCTATTTGTTTCTTTATTTTTTCTGCTGTTGATTCTCCAACAAGAAGATTATAGTGCCTTCTGATATACGAGATAATGGCTTCGTCCATTTTATCGCCACCAACTCTAACTGATCTCGCATAAACTATGCCACCTAGAGATAAAACGGCAACTTCTGTTGTACCGCCGCCGATATCTACAATCATTGAACCAGTTGGTTCAGTAACTGGCAGTCCTGCGCCAATCGCAGCAGCCATTGGTTCCTCTATAAGAAAAACCTCTCTGGCGCCAGCGCTTTCAGCAGCTTCTTGAATAGCCCTTCTTTCAACTGGTGTAGAACCAGAAGGAACGCATACTACTATCCTTGGTCCAGTGAAGGATCTTTTATCTCGTACTGAGCGAATAAAATATTTAATCATTTCTTCGGCAGCTTTAAAGTCTGCAATAACCCCATCTCGCATAGGTCGTTTTGCTTCAATATCAGTTGGCGTTCTTCCTAACATCATTTTTGCTTCATGACCAAAAGCATATGGCTTGAGTGTTCCGTTCTCTTTTATAAGAGCGACTACTGATGGGGCATCAAGAACAATGCCTTTACCTTTTTCATAAACCAGAGTGTTTGCTGTTCCAAGATCAATTGCAATATCTGTAGAAAATCGATCAAGAAAAGTTAGAAATTTCATTTTTATGTTGCTCCAAAAAAGTGCAGTATTAATATAGATATAGCAAAGCCAGTTTAATTTGGGTATGTTAATTTCAAAGCGAGCTTGCGCTAGCTGTATATAAATACGTGAGCACAGCAGAGTCTTACAAAATTGATGTACCCAAATTAAACTGGATAAGCTATAATAGTAATGTTGTCAAGCAGTATATCAAGCTTCTTGAAAATGTAAAATAACAAAGTTACTAATCAGAATTATAACCATTATTGGTAATAAACTTGCTAGAAACGGAGATAATCCGCTATAAGCGAGAATACGAAGAGTTATTTCAAGGAAAAAATAAGATCCAATGCCAACAAGTAGTCCTAATACTAACGTAGTAGAATTAGAGCGATCCCTGGTATTTAGGCTTACGAACCAACACGCAACTAAGGACAAAGCAACCATTGCAAGTGGTTTTAACAGCTGCTTATAATAATATAATTGGTAACGTGTGACTGCTAGTCCAGATTCTAAAAATTTATTAATTGCACTTTGTAAGTTCCAGAGCGGAATCATTTCTGGCGGATTAAATTGCAGTATAAGGTTTTTAATTGATAGATTAGTTGGTAACTCAATTTTATCAACGAGTTCTGTATGGCTTTGTGATGTTACTGTTGCTCTTGAGAGAATAAAGGCTCCTGATTCTAGTACGACATAGGCTGAGTCAATTTGTTGAATTAGATTATTTTGTGAATCAACGACCAATATAGTTACATCATTAAGTATGTTGTTATTTGCCATTATCGATTTTGCATGAATTATTCTGTTATTACCTAAGTATTTTTCATAAAAGAAAACTCCTGTGGGTGAGATAATAAAATTAGTAGAGGTCGCTCCCGTAATAGTTGCTTCAAGTTTTGTATATTTCTTTAATCCATATGCTCCAATAGGATTGACAAGTGTTACAATTATAATTCCAAAGGAGAAAGTAGCAATGACTGGCATAAGAAATACTCGCCACGTGGCTATACCATTGCTGAGTATAATAATTAATTCGTTGTTTTTTCTGAGGTTTTGAATAAACAACAATGTTGCTATGAAGCACGTCATAACACTAACTTCGTTAAAAAGATAAGGGACTTTATACGAAATCAGTAACCAAAAATCGCCCGGAGAAATGCTCATTGATTTAAATTTTTGCAAGACGTCAAATGCGTTTGAGACAAACAATATACTTAAAATTACCGCAGACGTAATCAACAACTGTTTCCAAAGCAGCTTAAGTAAGTACTTTGCAAGTGTAGGGTATCTTAACATGCAATAAATTATATTTTTATGGTTAGCCCATAATTATTAATGGTTTTGCGATATTTGCAAGAAGTATAGTTCAATTATCAAAGGTATTTTTAAAACATTTATATTATGCATATCATGCCTTGAAAATGTATTCTGATTAGGCTTATAATGTATTAATGAGTTAACTATAGTGTAAAATTTATGAAAGACGATTTAGAGCTTTGTTAACAGGTTCTAAATTATAGGCCCAGAAGAACCCTTGGATTTATTGTGACTCGTGGTAGAAGGGGTAGAGTGTCTGGGAAGGGTATCAACAACCAGAGATCGTGCTATTCTTGATTCAACTTTTTGAGCTAGTTCTTTAGGATCTTCTTTTGTAGGAACAATTATCTTTTTTGCTGCTAGTTTTTGCAGTTCTTCACCAATTTGTTCATTTATATGAGATTTTAAATCCAACTTGAAAGTGCTACTTAGTATTGTTTTCTTATCTAGATATATACCACCTGATATAAGTCCCACAGTGGTAGAGCTACTGTTTTTGTAGTATAATTCCGTAAGACCGGTCCGCGTGGTAGAAAAATAACCAGGATCAACGACTCCGGCTAGCTTTTCTAAGTTAGTGCCTATAATGCTACTTATATCTACATTTTTGTTTTCTTTTTTTAGTTCCTTGAAGGTCTCTATTAAAGTTTCCAGGATCATTGCTGTATCAGGAGCACGACTTCCTGTGGCTCCGCTTTTAAATAAATTTTCAGCAATTGCGTTTGTTAAGTCCTGAATTTGAGCTAGTTCATCTTTATTAAAACCAAAATTATGTTCAATTTTCTTCATTATGGAGCCAGTCAACTCGGAGTTTACACTTGTTTCTGGTAGATATATCCCGCCTGATGCCAGGCCAACAGTTGTATATTGGCTAACGGATCTAATTTGTTCTGTTATTTCTTTTACCATATTATTAAGCTCAGGACTTGCTAATATGTCTTGCGCTTTAACCCCAGGGTTAGTTTTTAAAAATTCTGAACAAGCTTCATCAACTATTTTTCTGATCAATACAGCATCATTACCTCGATTATCTCCTTTTCCAAAAAGATTTTCAGATACTTTATCTGCTATAATATTTGCGTATAACTTTGTTTCAATAGAAGCAACGTCATTTTTACTACCATATAAAACAGTAATAGTAGAAGCAGCAGTTGAGAGTTCTGAGCAATGTTTCTGGCCAGTTTTTGGGAATCCTCCTTTAGTAATAACTTGTGGATCATTACTTAAATCTTCACGCATTTTCTCTCCAATTGGGGTATCACTTTTATAAATCTTGACTATTTCTTCGCGGAATTTTGGATCAAGGGGAGTTTTGTCTTTACTCTCCATCGCATCTAGCATCAAATTAATAACTTTATCTTGATTGTTAATAATCATTTCTTCCGTAACATAGCCTTCAGGCGTGTGGGCATTTTGTAAATTATAAGCAGACTCAACAATAGCTTTAGATGGTAATACTGCGTCGATTAACTTAGTATTTTTAATATTCACTCCCTTCATTGAAGTAACTCCGGATAAATCAACGCCTGATAAATCAACTCCGCTTAAATTCATCCCGGCAGGAATATCCCCTATTATTTTTGCCCCCTTGAGTAATTTTGGATTCTTTTGAAGCTGAAGTTCCATGCTCGCCAGGGCAGCACCATCTATTTCAGCTCCTGAGAAATCAACATTTTTAAAACTCGCATTCAGAAAACTACTATTGGTAATTTTTGAACCTTTAAAAGATGTATTTTCAAATGTACTGTTCACGAAACTTTCGGAAATATCCATATTTTCCATTTTAAACATCTTATTGACGGAACCTTTAATTGTAACATTTGAAAATAACTGATTCTTTGTGACAAGATCATGTAATTGTGAAATTTGTTCTTTTGATCCGTTATCTAGAAGTTGAATAGTTTTTCGAGCTAAATCATTTAAATTCGTGCGAGATTCACTAGGTTCAAGTTTCGCTATGTGGTCAATCACCTGTTGCTTGATACTTCCATCACCAAGAAACCAAGTGCCAGCTGCTTTCAAAATTGCACCTCTAAATTCGGGATCAAGAACTTTGTTTACTCCAAGTTTTGCCAATCCCCAAACCATATTCCTACCACCTTTTTGGTAAGATTCAATTCCTTCTCTAAGCCCCTGGGGATCCTTTAAAATATTTGCAACTAAAGCATCAATTTTCATATCTCCAGTAAATTGCTTTACATATGGTATATTATCAACCACAGCCTGCACTATCCTACCCAGGTTACCCTTATTGTTATCTAGGTGTTTTTTAAATTCTGGGTCCTTTTCTATCATAGAGCAAAAATCAATAGCAATCCCTGGCCAATCGCCTTTTTGATATTTCTCTACCATCTCTTTTACTTGTGGAGCATTTTTGCTAGTTAAAAGAGGCCCAAATAACTCAAGCAGTTCCCCTTTTAATTCATATTTCTCAAGGATAGGTGAGCTTTTGACCACGTTAGTAATAACACTTTTAAAAATATCTTGGTTTTTATCCCAATACTCTTTTACGGCTGGATTATCTTTAGACATTTCGAGCAGATCTTTAGCTAAAGCAACATAATCACCTTTATTAAAATTATTATAAAATTTCTTTAAATCTTCAGGCTTATCCAGAAGAATTGGTACAATCTCAGTGATTTTACCTAGATCTTCAATTTTTATTCCATATTTTTCGAGCTTATTTGCAAGCAACTCTGATGGAGGTTCTTCCGATCTTGCTTTGGTTCTTGGAAGTTGGTTTAACAAAGTATCAGATTCGATGTATTGGGTAACCGAAGAAGTTATAAGGTCCTGCAGGTTTTTACTATTTTCTTTGAAATATTTCTTAAGTCCCTCATCTTTAGCAATTAACCCAAGAATCTCTTGCACCGCTTCTTTAGAATTGCCTTTCTGGTAACATTCTATGACTTTAATCATTGTATCTGGATGACGAAAAAGATGCGGTAGTATTGGATATAGTTCTCCTTTTATATCGTAACCTTTCATGCCAGGAGTTGCTGCGACAGATGCATTAATAACACCAATGAATAGATCTTTGTTATTCTCTAAATACTTACTTATAGCTGGATTATTTTTAGCCAATTCTAAAATATCTTTGACTAAGCCCGGATAATCCCCCTTATTAAAATTATTATAAAATTTCTTTAAGGACTCTGGACTATTAAGCAATACTGGGACAATTTGAGCTATGCTGTCTAAATCTTTTAACTCTATACCATATTTCTTCAGCTGAGATTTCATATTACCTGATTCATCCTTCTCTATTTGTAGTTTAGCTGTTTTAACTATATAAGCAGTCAGAGTCCCTCCTTTTTCCTGCATATAGTCATTAAACCCTTTTGATTTTATCATTAAATCAAGAACGTCATTTATCGTTTTATTTTGATTAGCTGTAGGAGATTTAAATTCAGTCGCAATTTTTCTTATAGAGGCTAAAGATTCAGGGTCAGTAATAATAGTGCTTAGTTTCTTTAGAGATTGGGCATCAAGTATATTTCCTTCTTTAAACTCATCAAAACCAAAACCGGCCAACACAGTGCCAATATTTTGCATACGCTCACCAGCGTTACTGACAAATCGCCAAGTAGCATCATTTTGTAGAAGTTCGTTCTGAAAAACTGGATTCTTAATAATTTCTGGCTTTCTTGCAATAGAAATAAGGCCAGTTATCGTGCTTGGGTGACGGATAGCAAAACCTATTATTTTAAAAATCGTACCGAAACTAATGCCCTTAATCCCTGGTTTTTTGGTCTTCGATGTAAAATCATTGAGTACACTATCAAATATACCTTGACCTTTGTCAGAAAAAATATGTTTTGCAGCGCTAATAGCACTTGAGTATTGTTTTTTAAAATCATTAGCTTTTTTGATTTCCGACTCTTCTCGCTGGGAATCACCAATACTACTAGTTTCGGTGTCTTTCATATTTAATTCTTACTTAAATTATTAGTAAAATAATAACATCAATTAAAGTTAAAGTTATATAGAAATGTACAAATAACGATTTAATATTTAATATGGAGTCGTTTTGAGTTGAATTAATAAAACTTTTCATGAATACTCTACCAAACAAGACCGTTTCTTCTATTAAAGCAACACTTATCGGGCAAGCAGCTCTGGTTACTTGGTCGTTGTCTGCTTCTGGAGTTGTATATCTGCAAAGGCTTCCATCATTTCAAATTCTGCTCGGAATATTTGTGGGTGGGTTTATTGCTTCTTCTGTGATGAATACAGTAAATAATAATTGGAAAGAGCTCTTTAGCAGGCCTAAATATTTAGTTTTTGCTGGGATATTTGGCATAATACCTAATGATATTTTTTACATATTTGCATTTAAACAAGCTCCTGCTATTCAAGTAGATCTTATAGTCTGTATGTGGCCAATGTTTGTGACAATTTTAGCTGCTGTTTTTCTCAGGGAAGAAATTGGTATTGTACATATCTTTGCTTGTTTAATAGCATTTTGTGGTTGTTATATAGTTCTTAGCTCAAACATAAACATTGATCAATTTCAATCAGAATATGTCTCTGGTTATATTTGTGCTTTTATGTCCGCACTTTTATGGTCAATTTACGTTGTTATCTCAAAAAAATATATAAAACCGACGCCCGAATTATTTGCTCTCTACTGTGGGGTTGGTGTCGTGGGTTCTGCTGCAATGCATTTTACGTTTGAAACAACGGTCACTCCTAGTATGTGGGAAATATTTGTTCTTTTTACAATGGGTATTACAACGCATAGTCTTGCTTATTATGCTTGGGATTTTGCAATCAAAAAAGGGCATTTTAATTTGTTAAGAATAATGCCATACGGCAATACTATCCTATCAGTCCTAGCCCTTGCTGTCTTTGGATTTGCCGAGCTTAGTAAGGATGTTCTAATCGCTACGTTAATGATTTTTATCGCTGGCTTACTTACTAGATTTCATATGTCTTATTTGAAATGAAGAAATGGTGTTAGAAAAAAGATGCTTCGCTTAGTAATCTATTGTGAAAAAATTTACTTGTAAAAAATACTTTTTCACATAGGACTAGCAATCAATCGCTTTAATTTGTCCATCGTTGGAAATTCTATTCAATACGTAATTCTGTACCTTCTCAAATGCTTTTGTTTCAATTTGACGAACACGCTCTTTAGAAATATTATACTGAGAACTCAAAGTATCAAGTGTTGACGGAGAGTCGTTAAGTTTTCTCGCAGTTAAAATTTGTACCTCACGCTCGTTTAAGGCGCTCAGCGCTTCTGACAAAATTTGTGTCTTGTTTACCAAAATTTGTCTACGAGAAAGCATATCCTCTTGAGAAGGCTTTGCTTCTGGAAGTAGCTCTAGCATTTCGCTACCAGCATTATCACTATCATTGTTTATAGTGCGATTCAAAGACAAATCTGGTCCTGAAAGTCTTTGGCTCATTTCATTTACTTCTCGGACGGTGACACCAAGTTCATCAGCTATGGCTTGATAATCGCCCTCATTAACCGATCTTGAGTACATATTAGTAATTTTGTGCTTGATCTTACTAAGACTAAAGAAAAGCTTTTTCTGTGCAGAGGTAGTGCCAATTTTAACCAAAGACCAAGATTTAAGTACATATTCCTGGATTGACGCTTTGATCCACCACATTGAATATGTTGATAATCTATACCCAAGGTCTGGATCATATTTCTTTACTGCTTGCATCAGACCGATATTACCTTCAGAAACTAATTCAGTTATAGGTAATCCGTAATTTCTGTACCTCATTGCTATTTTTGCCACAAGCTTTAGATGACTAGTAACCAGCTTATGTGCAGCTTCAAGATCTTGTTTTTCAAGATATGCTTTTGCTAGCAGAAATTCCTCTTCCTTAGTTAGAGAAGGAATGTTATTAATTTCGCGCAAATACATACTGAAACTGGCTTCGGAGCTAGCAGCTGGTAAGTTTGTTATATTTGACATGAAGTACCTATATATTGATTTATTTACTAAAAATTATAACACGATTTTATAGAGACTTTAAATAAAAATCTACTATTAGTCAAGATCAGCAAAGCTAATCTCCAGTATTTCAAAGGCTTTATCGCCTTTAGGAGTAGAAACCTCTACAACATCTCCCACAGATTTACCAATTAAAGCTTTGGCAAGAGGAGACTTAGTTGAAATTCTACTCTTTGCAATATCAGCTTCGTATTCACCGGTAATGTGGTAGGTAGATTCTTCTTTGGTGTCATCGTCAACTAACTTTACTGTTGCACCAAATTTTACGCTATCTGGTTTTAGTTTTGAGGTATCAATAATTTCAGCCCTAGAAAATTTATCCTCTAAATCTAGAATTCTCCCCTCAATAAAGCTCTGCTTATCTCTAGCAGCATGATATTCGGCGTTCTCTGATAGATCGCCAAATTCTCTTGCAGTAGAAATAGCTTCAATTACAGCCGGACGCTCTACATGCTTTAGTTGCTTTATTTCTTGCTCTAGTTTTTCGTACCCTTTTCTGGTAATTGGAAATTTGTCCATAGCTATTAGTTCTTGTTTATGTTAAGATCTCAACCAAGTTCCCAAATTAAACGTACAAAAGTGATTTTGCGTGAATCTCGTGTCCTCCCCTATAAACTATAGGCTCCGGTCACTCGCCACTTAAATCCCATTTATTCATTTTAATTTGGGAATTGGTATTCGAGTATATTTATACCTGTATATTTTGTCAAACTTGCTTTGAAATTCTATTATGTATAACACAGAGTTAAATTTCGAAATACAGCGCAAAGTTTTTCATCTTTGTAGTCTAATTTTTCCTATTGCTTATTTGTTCACGCCTAAAATAATAATGGCTATTGCCCTTACAGTTATAGCCGGCATAACACTCTACTTGGATATATCTAGGCATTATAACCAAAAAATTAAAGAGCTTATAAAAAATATTTTTGGAAAAGTTTTGCGAGAAGATGAAGATAGCGGGCAATTTGTCTTAAGCGGAGCAAGCTATATGGCGCTAGGTTTTTTGATTAGTTGTTTGCTTTTTTCGAAAGGATTAGCGATTACTTCATGGTTGGTTTTGATTGTTGCTGATTGTTTTGCCGCTATTGTAGGGATGAAATATGGCTCTCCTTTGTTCAACGGCAAATCCTATGCTGGTTCAGTGTCATTCTTTGTCTCGTCAGTACTAATTAGCGTTATGACATATTTTATTGTTGGCTATAGCACTAGTTTTCTTATCATTTTGATTAGTTCATTGGTTACGACCATAGTTGAATTTTTTTCAGATCAAATTAAAGTTAATGATAACCTTTCTATTCCCTTAACATATGCTTTGGTAACGTTTTTTCTTAGTCTTATGGCATAGCAGGTTATGGTATGAGGCTTCCACTAGAGTTTTACAATCACTTGAGAAACGTTGTTCGTATATCGGATATAGTGCGCCTGAGGATTCTGCTTACAAAAAAAGGTAATGAATATCTTGGAGTATGCCCATTTCATGATGAAAAAACACCATCATTTACAGTTAATGATGCAAAAAGATTTTACCATTGTTTTGGTTGTGGTGCTCATGGAGATGTAATTCGTTTTGTTTCAGAAACTCATGGTATTAGTTATAAAGACTCTGCAATAAAAATAGCTGAAGAAAATAGTATAGAATTACCAAAATTATCTCCAGCACAAGAAAGAATCTATGAGGAAGCTGACCAGATATATAGCCTGCTTGAACTTGCATCACAATTTTTTGTTAGTAATCTTAGTGTTGAAGCCAGGTCATACCTTAACAAAAGAGGAATAGAGGATACTACTATAAATGATTTTGCTATAGGTTATGCTCCTGGTGGTGGTGAACTTGAGAAATTCTTTGAAAAAAAATCAATACCACTTAAGGATTTATTAAAATCAGGCCTTTTTGGAAAAAAAGAAGATGGTAGAATATACGAAGTTTTTAATAAACGTGTTATGTTCCCCATAAGGAATAGTTATAACAAAATTGTGGCCTTTGGTGGAAGAGCAATGGGCGAAGCAATGCCTAAATATATTAATTCTCCCGAAACTGTAGTATTTAAAAAATCTGAGACGATGTATGGAGAAAATTTAGCTACAAGTCATGCATACAAGGATAACTATTCTATCTTAGTTGAAGGGTATATGGACGTTATTGCGTTGCACCAGGCTGGTTTTAAACAAGCTGTGGCTTGTCTTGGAACAGCTGTCACTGACAGCCACATACAGAGACTTTGGCGTACAAGTGACGAGATTATAGTGTGCTTGGATGGTGATAATGCTGGAATAAGGGCTAGCGGCAGAATAATTGATCTAGTGATACCAAGTATTAATGCTGATAAATTTGTGTCATTTATTCAATTGCCTGCTTTGCTTGATCCGGATGATTTAATCAAGTCGAGTGGCAAAGCTTCGTTCCAAAAAGTTCTGACCAATAGAATTGGTTTATCTGAAATGATTTGGAAGAAAGAGTTTCAGGGCAAGAATTTTAAAACGGCGGAATCAAGAGCTAATTTAGAGAAAAAACTGGATAGTTACGGCTCGCTTGTAAAAGACAATACTCTTAAAGCAAATTTTAGGCGTTACTTCAAAGATATGATTTGGACGAACATTATAAGAAAGAAATCTTCCAGTGAATATGAAAAATCGTCTATTTCAAGTGAAATTTATGTTGCAAAGAAATATTCTGAAATAGAGTTTTCAGAGCTTGCTATATGTGCGTTTATGGTAAAATTTCCCCAAGCGATTTTGGGTGTGGCAGAAGATATAAGGCTTGTAGACCAAGAGTTGAATGACTTTAAAGATTGGATCGTAGAGTTTGTAAATATTCACGTTGAATATGTAAACAATACGTTAGAAGAAGAAGTAAAAAATAGTAGATTTTATAATACTTATTTAGTATTATCTGGCCCTAATAATTTATTTTTAGATACTAGTTTTT
>CANNHR010000027.1 GCA_947505405.1 Rickettsiales bacterium | reverse complement strand
CTGGAATCCATTCAAGCAGTATGGTTACTATGTTGGTAGATAGATCCCAGATAGTAAGATCCGCTAAGTGCTAAAGCACTTGCGTATCTAACTTCTGGGATGACGCTATTTTAATGCGGTGACCCTGATCGCCAAAACTCTATTTTGTTCATTTATATTGACGTTTCGGTAGACTACAGTTAATATATGCAATCAATTAGTATTAATTAAATTAACTTTGTTAGGTATTTTTTATGAAAAAACTTGGTATCTTTTTTTGCGCTGCTTCGATCTTAGTGGGTTGTGGTGGTGGTAATCCACATCCTAAAATGGTTAGTTTCACACCCGCTAGTGTAGTGGTAGATTATTCAAAAAATGATCTTCATGAAGCAACTGGTTTAGCTCAGCAATTCTGTTCTTCAATTGAGAAAGATGCTCAATATGTAAGTACTAAAGAGTCTGGGTGGACTTCTTCAGAAAAACTTGCTTTCTTTAATTGTATAGAAAGAGGAAAAACTGTTGCTGGATGGGCTGCAAATCAGGGAGGCGCAAACAATAATGCGCATACTCCAATCATCAACAACTTCAAGTAATCTTAGTCTACATTTTAATAAAATTGATGACAATCACGGGAGTTTAGAGCTTACGTGGTTGTCTAATTTTTAGAGGTAGGCTAACCACGCCCTCATGCTGAGCTTGATGGGGCTGCGCCTGCCTTCGTTTTAGTCATCCTGAGCTTGACTGAAGCTTGCGCTTGCCTTTTGGCCTAGGATTCCAGGAGATAGACACCGTCATCGTGAACTTGACTCACAGGTTCCAAGACCACAGAAGAATACGCTAGACAGAAAGTATAAGGCCCAACGAAGTTCAGCATGTCTATATTTGCCTTAGTATGTATTGTGAATGGTCACAGAAGCTTACGCTTTCTTGCCACAACAATTTCATGTTGGTGTTGTAAGTCAACTAATATTTGTTTAGCTTATTTACGCTGTTCAATGTTGTTTCCAGAATCATGCTTGCAGCTGCTAGGTCATCAATTGCGTTTCTATTCTTTCTTTTTAAGCCAAAATCTTTTAGTAAGTTATTAGCTGCTTTGGAAGTTAAACGTTCATCTTGGAAGAATATTGGGAGCTCAGTTCTTTTCGTCAGCTTATTGGCAAAATTTTCTACGGTCACAGTTTGATCGCTTTTGGTTCCGTCCATGTTGATGGGTAAGCCGATTACGATAGCGCATATATTTTTTTCTTTTAAAATGCTTATAATCTCTGTAATTTTTTTCTTATCAGATTCATGTTCAATTATTTTAAGAGGCATAGGAAGGTGGTGATCTGGTGTAGAAATGGCCAGACCAAGCTTTTTAAAACCATAATCAATAGAAACGATTGGTTTTCCTTTGTGAAAAAACTGACAAAATTCTTGCGGCGAGTTTATGATCATGCTAATTAAGTGCTATATAGTTTCAGCAGTTGAATTATAATACACCAATTTGTCAAGATTCGTCTGTGCTCACGTAGTTATCTACGTTGCGCAGCCTCACTTTAAAATTAGCATATTCTAATTCAACTGTTTTCACTATAGCAAAGCCAGCTGCATTCTGGTACGTTAATTTTTTCAATCCATATAGTTTATGTTTAAATATATTCAAAAACACTTAGATATCAATCTAATAAAAGCTTCGCTAGTCTTTGCGTTGCTATATTGTGTTTTATTCAATTCTGCTGTTTTTATTTACAAATTTCAGTATGTTCAAGCGGACATATTGAGCGCCATCATAGAGCTTGCAAAGGACTTTGTGTATAATATAGTTGTACTATACATTATATTTTTTGGTCTTACTGTTTATCGTCTATTATTTATTATTGCGGCATTATTTTTGTTTATAACTGGCGCGTTAGCTAGTTATTATTTGTTCTTCTTTTCGATCAGCCCTACATTTTCGATAATGCCATCAATATTTGGGACAGATTCAGCAGAAATGTATGAGTTAGTTAGTGCGAGAGTCGTTGTTTGGCTGGTTTTTAGTGTTTCAATTTGTATTTACAGCATCAAGTATTTCAACATTCAAACGACTAAATTATTCTTTACTAGAATTTTAGCTGCTATTTGTTTGCTTATAGTAATAAACAACATTATTGCACCTAAATTTAGTTTGCTGCGAAGCTATTTTCCAATACAATATTTGCACAATAGTTATTTATATTTCTTTGGTCAGCAAGAAGAGTATAACAAAGTAGATATTAATACAAAATATTCTTTTATTGACAATTCAAATGAAGATGTTATTGGAGTATTGGTTATAGGAGAATCTGCACGATACGGTAATTTTGGCATAAATGGCTATGAGAGAGAAACAACACCAAATTTATCGCTGATAGAAAATCTTGTATCATACAAAGCCAGATCATGCGCTAGTACAACGTACCTGGCTGTTCCATGCATGCTATCACGTTTTAGTGAGAAGGATATTGATCTAGTAGATTCAGAGTCAAGCGTGCTTTCTGTACTGACTACATTAGGTTTTGAGACTATGTGGTTTGGTACTCAATCAATTACACAATATTATAGAAATAAGCCTGGAGGTTCATTTTATTATGAATTAAATTTTCATATAATACCTGGTGGTTCTGCTTTAATGAAGCAGAATAGCGATGATGGTAAATTGCTTCCGTATTTAGAGCAAAACATTGTGTCTGGTACGAAAAAGTTTTTGGTACTTCATACTACTGGCAGCCACTGGAATTACTCTGCACGATATCCGGAAAATTTTGCTAAATTCACACCAACTATTGATGATACCATAAAGCAAGATCCTGCAACTTGTGATAGAAAAGAGCTTTTAAATAGCTATGATAATTCAATATTGTATACTGATTTTTTTTATCTAACGTAATAGACATTTTAAAAGACAAAAAAGCATTCATGATTTATGTCTCAGATCACGGTGAATCGCTAGGGGAATCTGGAAGGTTTCATCATGCGGCATCTGATTATGTAGAAGAACAACGTATAGTACCGTTTATGGTGTGGTTTTCTGATAGCTATAAATCAGCCTATCCAGATAAGTGGAATGCAGTTAAATCTGTAGCAAAAAAGGAGATATCGCATGATTATATCTTCCATACTATACTAGATTGCCTTAATATCGAATCAGACGCTGTTGATAAATCGCTAAGTTTGTGTCGGAGTCAATAATAATAATGAAACTTTATATTGTTGCGGGTGAAACTTCTGGAGACTTTATTGGTGGATTGTTGATCAAAGCCATCAGAGAACTGGTAAAGGAAGGCAAGAATGTAACATTCCATGGAGTTGGCGGTAAAAACATGAGTGATGAGGGCGTAAAATCTCTTTTTCCGATTAGCTATATCAGCCTAATGGGGTTTTTTGAAGTACTACCACATATTTTTCGTCTGAAGAAGCTCATTGACAAGACTGTCGAAGATATTTTATCACAGAATCCTGATGTGCTAATTACTATTGATTCGCCGGGATTTACTTACCGTGTGGCTAGTAAAGTCAGAGAAATAGCTCCCCATATAAAGCTTGTGCATATTGTTGCTCCGTCGGTTTGGGCTTATAAACCAGGCAGAGCAAAAAAATATGCTAAAATTTATGATCACTTGCTCACGCTACTTCCATTTGAGCCGCCTTACTTTACTGCCTGCGGCTTGCGGTCTACTTGTATTGGACATCCGATTTTAGAGCAAGCATTTTATGTTGGCTCAAAGGGTTTAAAACAAGAGATGAATATTAGTGAGAATGTTAAAGTAATCGCCGTTACTCCTGGTAGCCGCCTTGGAGAAATATCTCGCCATATGCCAATAATTAAGCAGGTTTTTGATGAGCTTTCCTCGACACATACTATTAAGGTAATTTTTGTTCAGCCAGATGAGTCAAATGTGCAGAATATTCTCAAATATCTTGTAGGCACCAAGTTTGAGTTTGGCTTTTCTACAGATCGTCTCAAGATATTCGCCGTAAGTGATTGCGCTTTGGCTAAGTCTGGTACTAATACAATTGAGATTGCAGCTTCTGGTACTCCGATGATTGTGGGATATAAATTGAGCCCAATTACTTTTTTCTTTTTGAAGTTGATGATAAAAATCAAGTATGCGTCCTTAATAAATATCATATCAAATAGAGAAATAATCCCTGAGTATATACAATCAGATTTTAACGCAGAGAATGTTACTCAGGCAATAAGTGAGCTACTCAGTGATAATAAGCGTTCTAAGAGTCAAGTAGCCGAATCACAGAGAGTGTTAGAGTCTATTGGCTTTAATTCCGATCAGAAGCCTTCAGTAACTGCGGCTAAAATAATAGTTGATATGATTCAATGAAACCAGGTTCTTATAACAATTCTAGGCTCTTTAGCTCTAGTCTTTTCAGTATTTGGTATTATTTTCGTCGTAAGCTTGAAGAAGAATACCATCACATAAGTCTTTGGTATTTTGTTAGTTTTATCTTTGGCATCATATATTTTTTTCAAAACATTCTTGCGTTTTCATTTTACTATTTATTCGCTGTGGTAATACCACTGTTTATACTAGCTATTTATTTGAAAAACAAAGACATAGTAATATTTTTTATCATGAACTGCTGTCTTTGCTTTTGTATTGGATCTTTTGTTAGTAGTTTTCGTACCTCTTTGGTTGAAACAAAACCAATTCATAAGAGTATTGTTACAGATGTTATCGGTGAAGTTGTAAGTATTAAGCCATCACTGCGTGGCACTCAAATTACCCTCGCTGATGTGAAAATTGGCAATGAAAGCTTAAGTAAGGTTAGGATAAATATTAGTCAAAAATTAGCAACTGATTTGGAGTATGGGGCTAAAGTAAAATTGAGAGCAAAATTATTTCCTCTTTCTTCAAGCGTTCTTCCTGGGACATTTGATTTTGGCTTTTATATGTATATGTCAGGAATAGAAGCCTCCGGGTATGCTTTAACATCGCCCGAGATTTTATCCAAGAGAAACAGTAGTTTTAACGAGTTTATTCAAACGATAAGAACAAAAATATACCATCGTTTAATAGAAGTTTTGGGCAGCAGAGAAGGCAATTTCGCTGCAGCAATTTTAATTGGGGAAACAAAAGCAATAGCTACGGATGTTGCAAAGAATATGCGTGATAGCGGCATTGCACATATTCTCAGTGTCTCTGGTTTGCATCTTTCGCTTGTTGCAATGCTATTTTTTATCAGCAGCAGAGCATTGTTAAATTGTTCCAATTTTATTGCATATAACATGAATGTAAAAGTAATAGCTGCCATTATTTCTATAGTCAGTAGTTTCGCCTATTTACATATAAGTGGAGCAAATATTGCCGCTACAAGGGCGTTCATAATGACATCTATTTTTATTGTCTCAATTATTGGCGGCAGATCGCCTTATCCACTCCGCTCAGTGATGATTGCTGCTTTTTTAATTCTTTTATTTTCGCCTGAATACGTCTTGCATCCAAGTTTTCAACTTTCTTTTACTGCAGTATTATGCTTAATATCGGGTTATGAGTTTTATATGAGAAATAAATCTATTCTTGGTAACAGCAAAGGGATTATTGTCTCAGTCAAATTATATATTTTTGCCAATATTTACTCTAGCTTTTTGGCTAGTATTATGACTGCACCATATGTAATTTATCATTTTTATAAATTCGCAAATTACTCAGTCTTAATGAATTTGATAGCTGTCCCGATGATGTCATTTTTTATGATGCCACTGGTGCTGATTGCTTCAATTTTGATGCCAATTGGTATTGATGCTCCAGTATTAAAGCTGCTTGGTTATTTTATTTCAATAGTAATTGATAACGCGGAATTTATAGTTAAACTTCCAGGGTCTGTTTGGTCTGTTGGTCATATCTCACCAATGAGTTTAGTGGTGTTTACCATAGGATTTTTTTGGCTTAGTCTTTGGCAAACGAGGTGGCGTTTGGCTGGATTTATTATAATTTTGTGCTCATTATTGATGATGAATTTTGCATCAAAGCCAGATTTTATTTATGACCATGGCTTGAAAATAATAGCTATTAAGAATAAAGATGGGCAATTTGATATATACTCAGAAGAAAAAATACCATCCTTTACAGCAGATTATTGGATTAGTTGGTTTGGCCAAAAAGAAGCCATTATGTCAATAAGGCGCATTGCTAGGGCTGATCAGCTGTTTAAATTAAACAATGGTAAAACAATATCTTTAAATTATTGGCACTGCCTTGATGCAGATATATTGATTATGACTTCAAAGAAGCTTCAGTGTAACTCTGCAAGCCAAGTGATTAGTAATAGTGATATCATAGCGTATAATCAAGCTATGTTATACTGTTCTAATGATAAGGGTTGTCAGGTGCAGTTTGGTAAAAAGAGAAGTTACGCATTAACGAATTAATTTAATATCAGTGTTATGTAACTGCAGATTGGCCCAAAGTTTATCAGCTGTGTATATTGGGTAGTTATGGAAGATGGACAGAGCTATGCATGCTCTATCACCTAAGGATAAGCCAAGATGTTGAGTTATTTTTCTTAAACGTCCTGCTTCTACGGCTTGATTCAGATCAAAAGGAACAATTTGTGAAATCATTGTGGTGACCATTTCCCTGGCTTTATTGGGGTCGATATTAAGTCTTTTATTTAGTTCAGATACTACTTCAGCAACGTTTACAGTAGACATAATAGATGACGGTAACAAGGTTTGTACGATCTCTGAGCCTGGTTCTGAATTAAGCAAAGCCAGTAACGCTGAGGCATCAAGAATATATTTACTCATTGTTGAAATCCTCGGATCTGGTGTTTCTTAGAGAATCAACTAATGAAATTTTGTTTTTATTGTGAGATTTTACAAAGGCTTGAAATTGATGAACAATATTTTTCAAGGGCACTAGTTTTAATTCTTGGTCCGCTACTAACATAAGTTGATCCCCTTCGGCAATTTTGAAATGCTTGCGGATCTTGGCTGGTAATAACAGTCTACCGTTGTTCCCTAATGTAACTTTGTACTCTAAATGCATAATTTGTAATAATTGGCTATTTAATTATTATTGTTACACTGTTTATTATAAGCAAAGAATTGCACTTTGTCAAAAATAATTTATTGCCAAAATATATAATTTGTCATAAATTTGCTATAGCTTTGTTGTGTGAATAGTACTAATCCTTTAGTACCTTGCTTGCTGTGTTCACAAGTTCTTTAAGTGTATAGGGCTTGCTTAAAAAGAGGTAATTTTCTAGGTCTATATTAGCTATTGAATTCTTGTCGTAACCTGAAGTTATAACTATTTTTAGGTCTGGCAGTTGTTTCTTAATCAATTTTGCCAAGTTAGGACCGTCCATAGATTCAAGCATCACGTCAGTTATTAGCAGATCTATTCTCTTGTGATTTTGCGTAACAATTTCTAAAGCTTCTTCGGCTGTTCTTACATCAAGCACGTTAAAACCAAAGTCGCTTAGAGCGTGAGCGCTGAACATTCTTACTGGATCTTCGTCTTCAACCAATAAAATATTATAGTCAGAGCAGTTTAACTCAATAAGTTCCTCTGGTGATGGCTGTGATATAACAAGAACATCAGAATCTTTAACGTGCTTAATATAGATAAGGAATGAGGTCCCCATATTTTCTTGTGATTTTACCAGAACGTGCCCACCAATCTTTTCAATAATCTGAAAAACAGTGGCTAATCCAAGGCCAGTACCATCTGAATCTTTTGTTGAAAAAAATGGATCAAAAATCTTTGGCAATATTTCTTCTGAAATACCAATGCCAGAGTCGCTGACTTTAATTTGGACATACTGCCCTGGTTCAATAATTTTTGAAGTATTTGGTGTGTAATAGTCTTCAATATTATACTTATTTTTTATAAAAGCGAAAGCGCTGCTGATATAAATGTTTCCTTCATCCGGCATCGCGTCTCGTGCATTTGTTACAAGATTGATAATTATTTGCTCAAGTTGGATTGGGTCGGCATAGATCACGGCATCTTTTTCTATGTTTGTGATCAAAATTTTATATTTCTCACTGAGTAATTGTGAAAATAAAGGACTAAGTTCTGTAAATAATTCAGCAATATTTACATTTACTGGCTGAATCGAAGACTTTCTAGCAAACGAAAGAAGCTGTTTAACAAGCTTCGCTCCACGGAGGGCATTTGATTTTATTTGATAAGCCTCTTTAAACGAATTATCACCATGTGGATGGCGATTCAGCAGTAAATCGCTATTACCAATAATTACTGTTAAAAGATTATTAAAATCATGAGCAATGGCGCTAGAAAGTTGGCCAAGTGATTGTAATTTTTGTGAGTGTGCATTTTTCTCGGATGTTAAATCGATTTTTCCAAAACGTGCATTTGCTGTAATTATTGTGATTAAGGTAGCAAGGCCGAACGTAGTTACAATAAAGAATGCTCCAGGGCTGATCCATTCTACCGTGGTTGCAAGGACTACAACTATCAACATACAAATGATGATCAAAGACGGTTTAAGCTTAGTCAATTCCTACTACTCACTCTAAATTTTATATTGTATTAAAAGTCAGAAGCTCTGCCTCCTTTTTCCCAATCACCATATCTAGTTGGTTCGAGCCCTTTTGGTCCGCCAAACTCTTCTGGCGTGTTTTTACTTGAGCTTTTTTCGGTTGTTGGTGTATTATCCAGATTATTATTTTCTTTCATGTAGCTCAATGAAGTTTTCTCATTTAATCAGGCTTTATTATACTAGTGGTTTAATTTGTAAAAATCAAACTCTAAAAATAGAAAACGAGGATTTTTATTACTTGAAGTCAGTGATGCGCTTAAGGAAATCAGATGTCTTTAGGCTGTTTAACAGCATTGATGGTGAATTTATTGCAAGAATAGAAGATGTTGGTAGGTCTCATGTGAGTGTTAGTATCGAATCTCAAATCAGGCCTGTCGCAATAGAGAAAGAGCTAATTTTAGGGCTTTGCCTCATTAAACCTGAGCGTATGATTGAAGCGATAAAGTCAGCGGTTCAACTCGGTGTTACCAAAATCTTTCCGCTTCTGTCGGAAAGAACGCAATATAAGAGAATGAACAGGGAGAAGGCTGAGAAATGCATCATTCAAGATACGGAGCAGAGTGAAAGATTCAAGCCAGCTGAGTTGTTACAAGAAATGCAGCTTACTGAATTCTGTAAATTACCTGAAATTGAGCAAATAATATTTGCTTGCGAATCAGAGGTTAAGACAAATAAAATTAGTGATATCAAGAAGATAAAGCACATAGTAGCTGCCTTAATCGGTCCTGAAGGTGGTTTTTCTGAGAAAGAAATTAGTCTTATCAAATCATATGACCACGTATGTTCGATAAGTTTAGGAAACACAGTGCTTAGAGCTGAGACGGCTGTTACTGTGGCACTAGCATGTATACAAATGCTGAGGAATAGTGACTGATTTAGAAATTGAGCAGCAATTTATTGGTAAAACTATTGCGGGTGTTGATGAAGCTGGTAGAGGGCCACTTGCTGGCCCAGTAGTTGCAGCGGCAGTAATCGTAAACCAAAATAATATTATCAAAGGGATCAGAGATTCCAAGAAACTTTCTAAAAAGCAGAGAGAGGATATTTATCACCAGATAACATCGAACTACGCTTGGTCGGTTGGAATTGTTGGACCTCATGAAATTGATAAGATAAATATATTACAAGCAACGATGAAAGCCTGTCGCATGGCAGTTTCTGGTCTTGAAGTTGTAGCTAATATTGTGCTAGTTGATGGTAATATGAAGTTTGGCGATCAAAGGTTTTTAAGCATAATAAAAGGGGACGATAAGTCAATGTCAATAGCTGCGGCATCAATTGTTGCTAAAGTTACACGAGATAGATTAATGCATAATTTGTCAACCGAATTTCCAGAGTATAAGTGGCATCAAAATTCAGGCTACGGAACAAAAGAACATATAGAAGCAATAATAAAGCACGGGCAGTCTATGCATCATAGAAAAAGTTTTAAAGTTAAGAATGTACTAGTTTCGGTTTTAAATCAGATTCTTGACGCGTCCGAGCCATTACTTGAAACGCCATTGGAAAATGAGGATGGTAGTTATGATTAGTTGGCTTAAGAATGGCGTATTTGCGCTGGCAATTGCCGGTCTATATTCGATAATTTTAGTAGTACTTCGAACACCTGGCTTGAGTCAAATTATCTCTGATCCGGAGATATTCAGAACCGCTTTGGTTATTCATGTAAATTTATCGGTACTTGTCTGGTTGCTTGCAATTACAACTGTTGTTTGGAGTATATCAAAAGTTAAATCAGGCTTTGAATTGGCATATGCTAAGGTGGGGCTCATTGGAATGCTGCTTATGGCGCTTAGTCCTTTGTTTCCTGGAGGGGAGCCAGTAATGAATAATTACGTACCAATGTTAGAGAATCTCATTTTTATAATAGGATTAAGCCTTTTTGGTGTAGTAATTTTGATCTT
This sequence comes from Rickettsiales bacterium, assembly GCA_947505405.1. Classification (GTDB taxonomy): domain Bacteria; phylum Pseudomonadota; class Alphaproteobacteria; order Rickettsiales; family Rickettsiaceae; genus Megaera_A. Next base: position 7,997 of record CANNHR010000027.1, on the reverse strand, counting down.
CGGAGTACAAACAGTGTTTACGAGTTTTATGAAGCGAGATTTTTTATCATACGGAGAGCGAATCGTAGCAGTTACTAAATGCAGCTCAGCATTATTATTTATTGGCGTGTGGATATGTTTTGTACTTTCTTATTTGGGTATTACAGATTTGAGTAATATTGTTCCGCTCGAGATTGATTATTACTACGAAATTCTTTTTTGGAGTGGAGGGCATCTACTTCAGTTTATATATACTCAAGTGATGATGCTGGCATTGCTTGCTTTAGTTGAAACTTGGAAAGGAGGTAGGGTGCTTTATGCTAATGTTTATGAGATGTTGTTAGCGCTTAATTTTGTTCTGGCTCTTTTTATTTTTATCGGTCATTTTTATTATGCTATTTCTGATGGTGCTTTCAAAGAGTTCTTCACTCAGCATATGATTTATACTGGTGGAGTGGCTCCGACGATTTTCATTTTAGTGCTGTTGTTTGAGTTATTGAAGAACAGAGAAAAGAATGTTCCACATTTTGTACCGGTTGCATTTTTAGCATCTGCTTTACTGTTTCTATCCGGCGGTTTAATTGGTGCAATCATATCTGGTGTAAATGTCACTATCCCTGCGCATTATCACGGATCGATTGTTGGAATTAGTGTGGCCTTTATGGGGCTTACATATTTGATATGTTTTAAATCAGAAATCAAGGGAACATTGCGCTACACTGATGGCGTGATTCATACCTTATATGATGCTTTAGCAAGTTGGCAAGGAAGCCATTCGAGCAAGTCTGCAGCTGGGCAGATTTATGTTATAACCTTTGGTCAGTTGTTGCATATTGCAGGGCTAGCTCTTGCTGGTGGGTATGGTGTGCTTCGTAAAACTCCAGTTCGTGATATGCCTTTTTCTGCAAAGTTGTATATGGGTATGGTCGGGGGCGGAGGGTTGATTGCGATAATTGGTGGCTTGATGTTTGTTTATATTTGTGCTAGAAATCTATACCGTTCTTCAGTTTAAATGATACAAACGAATTTTGCGAGTCTCTGTTGTGCTCACGTACAAGTTGTACGCTGCGCGAACCTCGCTCTGAAATTCATTAGTCTGATTTAAACTGAAGAACGGTAGTATATTGAATTGCCAGGATTAACGCAGCAAACGAATTTTAAGGATTAGGAAAATGGGAAGGCCAACAAAGGAAGAAGCCGAGCAAGCGGTAAAATTATTGCTTCAGTATATCGGTGAAGATACGTCTAGGGAGGGTTTAAGAGATACCCCAAAAAGAGTTGTTAAGAGCTATGATGAACTTTTTGAGGGCTATTCACACGATATTGCTAAAGTCTTAAATAAAAGATTTCATGATATTAGCGAATATAATGATGTGGTGCTGTTGAAATCAGTTAATTTTACTTCTCTATGCGAGCATCACATGCTACCGTTTTCGGGTACTGTAGATATTGCATATGTGCCTGATAGGGTGGTAGTAGGAGTCAGTAAATTAGCTAGATTAGTGGATATATTCTCCAAGCGCCTACAGATTCAAGAAAGAATGACAGCGAATATCGCTTGCGCGCTACAAAAATATCTACAGCCAAAAGGAGTTGCAGTTAGAGTTTCAGCAACGCACAGCTGTATGACTACAAGAGGAACGTTAAAGGAAGGAAGTATACTTGAATCTAGTCACTTTACAGGCGTGTATTTAGATAATTATGAGAAGCGCCAAGAGTTTTGGAGTATGATTAGAAAAGGTTAGGGTAGGAGTAAGGGGCGTATTTTGTTGGTTTGGTTGAAGCAAAAAATACAAAGTCATCAAATACAAAGTCATCCTGAACTTGATTCAGGATCTTCTTCCATCGCCCGAGATCCTGAATCAAGTTCAGGATGACTTTAGAAGCGGATAATGATTTTTGTAAGGTGAAATAAGTTAGTTTAAAATTATGTTATTATCTAGATACTTTTTACCAGTACTGAAAGAAAAGCCTGTCGAGGCTCAGGTAATGTCGCATTCGCTCATGCTCCGGAGCGGTATGCTTCGCCAGTCATCGGCTGGGATTTATAGCTGGCTGCCACTTGGTTTGAAGGTCTTGAAAAACGTTGAGAATATCGTTCGATTTAACATGGATGCATCTGGCTTTGTCGAGCTGTTGATGCCATGTGTACAGGATGCTAGCTTATGGCGTGAATCCGGACGTTTTGATGTGTATGGCAGAGAAATGCTTAGTTTCAAGGATAGGCACGACCATGATTTATTGTTTGGCCCGACAAACGAAGAGCTAATCACTGACATTGTTCGCAATAGTTTTCAATCATACAAGGAATTGCCAAAAGTACTATATCAGATTCAGTGGAAGTTTCGCGACGAAATCAGGCCTCGTTTTGGTGTTATGCGTGGTAGGGAGTTTTTGATGAAAGACGCATACTCACTGGACATAGACATGGAAAGCGCTATCAAGACTTATGACCAGGTTTTTGTCTCATATATGCGCACATTCAGAGATTTAGGTTTGAACGCCATTCCCCTTGCAGCTGACCCTGGAGAGATTGGCGGTGATTTGAGTCATGAGTTCCATGTGGTTGCAGATACTGGCGAGAGTACATTGTACTATGATAAGAAGTTCGATATCCTAGGCGAAACCCTTGCTGGTGACATGAATCAGTTAAAGTCGCTCTATGCAGCAACCGAAGATAAGCATGATCCTGCCAATTGCCCATTAAGTGAAAGTGAATTATCAGTCAGAAGGGGTATTGAAGTTGGGCATATTTTTAACTTTGCAGATAAGTACTCAAAGCCAATGAATGCTGTGGTTAATGACAGTAATGGTCGGCGTGTGCCTATACAAATGGGCTCCTACGGCATTGGTATTTCAAGATTAGTCGCTGCAATAATTGAAGTTAGTCATGATGAGCGAGGAATAATATGGCCAATGCAAGTTGCGCCATTCAAAGCTTCAATAATAAACTTAAATATTAAAGACGATAAGTGTAATCAGATATCCAAGGATTTATATAACCAGTTTGTAAGCAAAAATATCGATGTGTTATATGACGATACAAGCGATAGCGCCGGAGCAAAATTTGCTACTCATGACTTGATTGGCTCGCCATGGCAAATTATCGTAGGGCCTAAAAAAGCTAGCAGCGAATTGGTTGAGCTGAAGCATAGAGAATCAGGCGAAGTGCAAGATCTTTCTCCAGATTCAGCTGTAATTGAAGTAATAAGCAGTTTACATGTTAAGTAATTTTATATCCATTGTATCGCTCCGATATTTCAGCGCTAAGAAGAACGAGAAATTCGTTTCTATTATCTCTGGAATATCCCTTGCTGGTATTACGATTGGTGTGGCTGCTTTGATTATTGTAATGTCTGTCATGAATGGTTTTCATATTGAGTTAACTAGCAATATAATTGGTCTTAATGGAGATATTTCTGTAACTCCAATGGGCAAGGTGATAGAGAATCATGAAGAACTAGTTCAAAAAGCGCGCAATCATAAATTTGTTAAAAAAGTGACACCTTTGGTGGTTGGGCAAGCACTAGCTCTTGGCACAGGAACTAATAGCGGGGTTATTGTAAAGGGTATTGATGCTGTTGATCTAAAGACGAAAGGCGAAATACTTGGTAATGTTTTGGAAGGTAGTTTTTCTGGTTATGATGGCACTAATGTGGTTGCAGTTGGCTCTGAACTTGCGCGTGTTTTGGGGGTATCTGCTGGTTCGAAAATCAAGCTGATTGCACCTAGTTTGTTACCTACTGCTTTTGGCAGTATGCCTAGAGCAAAAGATTTTACAGTGGTTGCTATATTCACTAGTGGTCTGTACGACTATGATGCAGCTGTGATGTTGATGCCTGTTGCAGCTGCACAAAGGTTTCTCTCGATGGGTAATGGTATAAACTTACTTGAAGTTAATATTGATGACCAAGAAAAAGCCAAGCAATATTCGCAAATATTGCAGAAAGATTTTGGGTTTTCTGTGCAGGTTAAGAATTGGATGCAGGATAATCAGCAATTTCTTAGCGCTTTGGAAGTAGAAAGAGTTGCGATGTTTGTAATTTTATCTCTCATTATTTTAGTGGCTGCGTTTAATATTATTTCTAGTCTTTTTATGGTCGTGAAGGATAAAACTAAAGATATAGCTATCTTAAAAACTATAGGTGCATCAACAAAGCAAATAATGCTGATCTTTATTTTTAACGGTATGATGATCGGAGCTATTGGGACATTTTTAGGTGTGATATTTGGCCTTTTATTTTCCTATAATATAGAGAATATCAGGCAAAGTTTGGAGAAATTATCTGGTACTAGAATTTTTGACCCGGCGATTTATTTTCTGTATAGTCTGCCATCGGTAGTCAGAATTGGTGATGTTGTGATGATTACATCAATTGCCCTGGTTTTATCGTTTTTAGCTACTATTTACCCAGCCTATAAAGCTTCTGCTTTAAGTCCAATTGAGGCTATGAGATATGAATAGACTTCTTTCAAAAAGCCAGTTAGTTCTTTCACTGAGAGGAGTTTGCAAAGATTACCGGCAAGGTAGGTCGGTGATAGAGGTGCTAAAAAACATTGATCTTGATGTGTATAGTGGCCAGATGATCGCAATAGTTGGTGCTTCTGGAAGCGGTAAGTCAACCCTCCTTCATATTGCAGGGCTGCTTGATTATCCAACTCAAGGGGCTGTTCATATTGAAGGGGTTTCTGATGCTCTGATAGTTCATTTAAAAAATGCAGATCGCATAAGGCTTGAGAATTTGGGTTTTGTTTATCAATATCACCACTTATTGCGGGACTTTACTGCTCAGGAAAATGCGGCGATGCCATTATTGATCAAAGGTGTCAATAAAAGTGAAGCAATGGATAGATCCGAGGATATATTAGGAGATCTTGGTCTTAGCAAAAGGCTGTGGAATGTTCCTGGAGAGCTCTCTGGTGGAGAGCAGCAACGTGTGGCTATCGCTCGAGCTCTTATAAGTGATCCGAGAATTATTCTTGCTGATGAGCCGACGGGAAATCTTGATTCAAATACTGCTGATGAAGTATTTAATATGTTGCTAGAGCGTGCCCAAAAGCATAATACTGCAATTGTAATGGTTTCACACAATATGAGCCTTGCTTCCAAGATGCACAAAACATACAAGCTTGATTATAGCTTGATGGAGATAGTAGATTAAATGGTGTAGCACCTGGAAAGAGGTTCTTTTAAAACTAGAAAACTTCAGATTTCTGGCACTATGATGTTATTAATATTATAACACTTCTCAACAATAGAAACCTTATCAATTAACGTCGATTTGGATGTACTATCCAAATTTGCTGTAAATCATAAAGGATAATTAGTTAATTAAAAATTAACTAATTATGGGTATCCTGAATTGAGTTGTAACTTAATTTAGGAGGTTGGTAATGTCAAAAAAAACAATAGATGATGGTGTTAATAGTTTAAGTACTTTAGATCCAAAGGAAGTATTAGCTATGCTCAACCATATAAATTCAAATTCTTCATTTATACATCAAATTGCTGACATGCAAGGTGTAAAAAATTACATAGTCAAATCCGTTGTAATAGAAGCAAAAAAAATAGCCGAAGCAAAAATAGCAGCAGAGAAACAAGAGGTAGAGAAAAAAACAGAAGAGAAGCAATTAGAAGTAGTACAAGTAGCCGCTCTATTAGTAGGAGATAAGAATGTAGCAGAAGATGGCCATACAGACGCAAAATTATCAGGGGATTCGGTTGAAGAATTGGACTAACAAACCAAGAGCTTTTGCATGAAATTTAGCAATAGTTGAGAATAAAGTAAATTAAGGATTGTTAGAGAGACACCCCCTTATCCTGCTTGATAGGTAATTTTTTAATAATCCCCTTACTCTGAGCTTTTTTCTCTTGTAATTCTTTCATTTTACCCAAATTTTCACTAAAATTACCGTCATTATGTCCTCCATCATGTATAGTAATTTTCTTATACATTGATTTAGAAGAATTATAATTTTGCTGGGCATTTTTTTCAGGATCAAATATAGTATCCCGCTTACCATGTGATATCACCACCGGCATATCTGGCCGCATATGTTTAAGTACACTCTCTGTATCAAGCACTTCATTACTAAACACACGGTGTGGGCCGCTTGCAAACTCAAAACCTTTGGTTTGTGTGGTGTTACTATAAGTATTTTGTAACATAAGACCTGTGCACTCGGAATGATCATTAGCAAATTTTGTAGCATAATATCCGCCTACAGATATTCCCGAAGAAATAATTGGTACTTTAAAAAGATCTTTATTTTTGTCATCATTTTTTATGTGATTATATACCTGGTCAAGACTGCTTTCTATATTTTTCTTATTAGTTGGTCCTTTAGTACCAGAATAGCCAGGATATGCCATAACAATAACATTTTGATTTGGATACATCTCATTTAGTTTTTCTCTGCTATAATTATTAAGATTATCACCATTTCCATGAAAATGAACTATTGTCCCTTGGGCATTTTCTACTTTGTGTATTTTATATTTTGCATCATTACCATTTTCTAACTTATGTGATTGAACATCATTTGCCTTATCAGCTTCATTAATTTTAGTTGCAAGCTTTTCTTTATAATCTTTGGTCTTTTCATACTTTGCTATTGCATTATCAGATTCTTTACTACATTTAGCTGAAATTTTGTCTGCAAGTTTGATTATCTTCCGATCATCCTCAGTCAAACTGTTAGTAAATTCTCGATCTTTTTTGTAAAGCATTACTAGGGATGATAATTTCTCATAATAACCTTTCTCTGTAGGGCTTCCTAATTGCGGATACTGATATAATTTTTGAAGCTTTTTATCCAAATTATCGAACATTTTTTTTTGTTTATCAGTAAGCTTGCCCAATTCTGTAGAAAGTGCTTTTTTAGAAGCTCCATCCCCTACATCTGCAACTAATTCGTTCTTATATTTTTGTAAATAAAGTTTTTCCGCTTGTTTGGTCGGATAAGTTACACCCTTCGCTACATAATTAACCAAAGCTGTAATAGGGAAGAATATGGCCTGAGTTATGACCCTAGCCGCTCTTGCTAAGATTGACTTATCTCTGTTGGCATTACTGTCTAATTTTACTTCTTCAGTTGGTTTGTGTTTAAAGACATCATTAAGATATTTATCATATACATGTAAATCTTTCTTTGCTATTGGTAAAGGTTTACTCTCAAGACCAACTGATCCTCTTATATTCTGCACTTGATCTAACAGTGCATCATTAACACCTTTTGTCCCCAATTTTACATCAACGGCAACATTGTCAATTACTCCCTTAAGTTGCTCTTTTAGTTCTTTGTCAAATTTTCCTTGATATTGGCTTATTTTATCTTTTTTAAACCTTACCGATTCTTTTTCATATTCTGACTCTACAATCATTTCGATAGATTTATAGCCCAGCTGTCTTAATTTTTGAATATCATTAGTCATGTTACCAACAGGATCCTTAGCAGCTAAACTCAGTAATTCTTTTTTAGCATTAGGCATGCTATCTAAAACATTACTAACATTTTTTTGCCCCCCTTTGGGAAACAGGTTTTTCATGGTAACTTGATCAAAAATTTCCTGTATAAATAGCTCTTCACTTTTTTTCATTATTTTTTTCTTTTGTCATAGATCGATACTCCTAAAATCCTATAATATCTACTAAATCTTGCTTATGGTCTATCGTGAAAATCTGTACTTAAAATACTTTAACTACATATACATAGCTAGTCTAAATCGATTAATCATGTCAAGTAATAGCAAATTTAGCTGGAGCTGCACCTTAGAATTGTATGAAAATCTTGTATTTTAGCTATAATCTAAAAGCATCAACTGCACAACATAGTTGATGACGAGTTTTTATAAAAACACTGTTGATGCCTATACTTATTCAGCAATGCCGACAGGGTCACCGCATTAAAATAGCGTCATCCCAGAAGTTAGATACGCAAGTGCTTTAGCACTTAGCGGATCTTACTATCTGGGATCTATCTACCAACATAGTAACCATACTGCTTGAATGGATTCC
>CANNHR010000026.1 GCA_947505405.1 Rickettsiales bacterium | reverse complement strand
TAAAAAACCTTATCTTACAAAAGATTACTCATTAAGTATACAAAGTCCGGTTTTTGAGGGTTTTAGTGATAATTTGATGCCATATAAAATACTTGCTGATACAATGATGAGAGATAAAAACAACAACTACATTCTTCAATCTGTATCAGGTAAATATTTCACTGGCGACGGGGATGTCATTATAAAATCGAACAATGCTACTCTTGATGAATTAGCAAAGCATGTCATACTCACTGATAATGTACTAATAATTTTCAATGGGGCTCGATTAAAATCTAGTCAAATAAATTTCAATATCAATACTCAAAATATTAATAGCGACACCCTAGTAGTAGTAGACTTCTCCAATTCATATATTAAAGCTGACAAACTTGAATCAGAAGATTATTCTGAAATCATTAGGTTTAAAGGTAACGTAGAGTCAGTATTTGACATGGATGATTTTTAGAAATGATAATACCAAATACCGAAATTAACGATGCAAACGGATTTTATCATAGATTCATGTCCTCACCTATAAGCAACAGCTTGCGGGCACTCACTATTCAAAATCCATTTGTTTCATTTAATTTGGGACTTGGTATACAATTCTTAATTTTTTTATTGATGATTTTTGTAAGCTCTGTTTCGAGAGGGAGTGATAAGGTCCATATCACTTCGGATAATCTTACGCTCAACAAAAAAAACTTATCAGCCACTTTTGAAGATAATGTTAGAATTATTTTTGAGGACCAAACTGTTTATACAGATAAGCTAATTATCTACTATTCTGATCTAGGACCAAAACGAGAAATAATAAAAATTGTCTTTCCAACAAAAATCAAAGCTATTAAAGGTTGCAAAAATGATGTTATTCTTGCTGATGGCGGTGAATTTGACAATTTAGCAAAAAAACTTACTTTGACTGGCAACGTTCAGATGCAAAAAGATAACAATATACTAGTAACTGATAAAATGGTATATTCCGCTAAACTAAAATCTGTAGAATCAAAAACTAATGCAAAATAAGCTTGTAGTAAAAAATCTGTCAAAATCCTATGATAGAAAACCAGTTCTAAGGAACATTAACTGCTCTCTTAATCAAGGCGAGGTAGTTGGGCTTTTTGGACCAAATGGTGCTGGCAAAACTACATTATTCAGTATTATAATAGGTTTAGTCAAAGCGGATATAGGGGAGCTATCTCTAAATAATCAAGATATCACAAACTTGCCAATGTACTCAAGATCACGGCTTGGTTTGGGCTACTTACCTCAAGAATCTTCAATTTTTAGAGGATTATCAGTAAAGGATAACATAATCGCTATACTTGAAATAACTTTAAATAATAAAGAGGAAATAGAGTCTAAATGCGAAGAATTAATGGATGAATTTTCAATTAGTCACTTAAAAAATAAATCATCTAGTACCTTGTCCGGAGGTGAAAGACGAAGACTTGAAATAGCTAGAACATTAGCAGCTAATCCTAAATTTATTCTTTTGGATGAACCTTTAGCTGGTATCGATCCTATTGCAGTGAAAGATATAAAATTACTTGTTTCACATTTAAAAAATCGTAATATTGGTATTCTTATTACTGATCACAATGTTCGTGATACATTAGATATCGTTGATCGAGCTTATATTATTTATGACGGAAAAGTATTAATGGAAGGTAACCCATCTGAGATAGTTGGAAGTTCAGAAGTACGTGAAGTATATCTAGGTCAGACTTTCTTAGAAAGAGATTATAACTGAAACACCAGTTTTGGATAAGAGATGTGCGCTAGTTTTAGGCAGTTTTTTAGCAAAAAAGTGACAAAATGGCGCATGTTTCGTTATCTAAAACTGGTGTTTAAAAACTATGAGCAAAAAATCAAACAAAGATATAGCGTTCTCGATTATCGCTCTATTTTTAAGTATGCTTCTCTTAAGCTTTGCTTCAGTGCCAATTTATAACCTCTTCTGTAAAGCAACTGGCTTTGGTGGAACTACTCAACGCGATCGGGCTTTTGCCAAAATTGATAAGGGACATCGCAAAATCAACATTGAATTCGACGCTAATGTTGACCGAGACTTACCATGGAAATTTATTCCCAAACAAAGAAGGACAGACGTTATTACAGGTGAAACTGCATTAATATTTTATGAATCTGAAAATATCAGCGATAAAGATATTATCGGAACCTCAGTATATAATGTAACTCCGTTGAAAGCCGGCAAGTATTTTGTAAAAATACATTGTTTTTGCTTTGAAGAGCAGCTTCTCAAAAGTGGCCAGAAAATGCTTATGCCAGTTTCGTTCTTTATCGATTCAGACCTCGATAAAGATCCAGAGATGGACGATGTCGATACCATCACCCTATCCTATAGCTTTTACAAAGTCCGAGATGTAGAGTAACCATAGCATCATGACAAGGAAACTTATAGTACTTGTAGAGTCCAGAAGTATAAAGTCGAGAAAAATGTAATGTTACACCAAACTCGGCTTAATCACTCTAAAGTGAATAAATAATGGACAATAATTCTCTATATTGCTTATAATTAAGCAATATAAAAGTAATTATAAAGGACTAAGACAATGGCATCAAATCAAGATCATCCTTTTCACCTAGTTGCACTCAGTCATTGGCCTATCGCAACTGCATTTTCGCTATTAGTTCTTACGCTAGGTATGGTGATGTTTATGCATGAGTACACGGCCGGCAAATTTGTTTTAGGTTTCGGATTTATTTCAGTAATTTATTGCTCTTGGAACTGGTGGTCAGATGTAATTGAAGAAGGTAGATCAGGTAAACATCACACCGAGCCGGTTAGAACTGGGTTAAGAATTGGTATGTCATTATTTATCCTATCGGAGATAATGTTTTTCTTCGCTTTTTTCTTCTCGTTTTTTACTGTGAGCTTATTTCCAGCTGGTATACTAGAAGGTGCTTGGGTAGTGGCAGAGGGAATATGGCCTCCAGAAGGAATTAAAACTTTTGATCCTTGGGATATTCCTTTTATCAATACTTTAATCTTATTACTATCTGGGACAACCGTTACTTGGGCGCATCACGCTGTACTTCATAACGATCAAAAAAATTCCATTACTGCCCTTGGTTTAACAGTTTTACTAGGAATTAGCTTTACCACGCTTCAAGCATACGAATACCATCATGCAGCCTTTAAGCTAACTGACGGTGTTTATGCCGCCAATTTCTATTTAGCAACCGGATTTCATGGCCTGCACGTCATGCTAGGTACAGTCTTCCTAACTGTATGTTATTTCAGAGCTAAGAAAGGACATTTCGTAGCAGGACAAGGTCATCTTGGTTTTGAATTTGCTGCTTGGTACTGGCACTTTGTTGATGTTGTTTGGCTTTTCCTATTCACATTTGTTTATGTTTTAGGCAGATAGGTCATTTAAGCTGGGAAATGGTATTATTTCTCTAATTTATCTTTTATTGCCTCAACTTCCACCCATTCTATTAGCTTCTCATCTAGCTCTTTTTTCGCTTTTAGCAAGCTATAAGTAAGCTTGTTGAACTTATCGTTATTTGAACTATACAAATCATGCTCAGATAACTCAGACTCAATATCGGTTATTTTTTTCTCCAATTGATCAATCTCAAGTGGTAACGACTCCAGTAATCACACATATTTATAGCTTAATTTTTGCTGTTTTACCGTCGTATCTTGAACATTTTTAACAATTTTTTTCTTGACGCATTTTTCTAGCTTAATGTCTTTTTTATGATAATTTAGATAATCAGTATACCCACCATAAAGATCAATAATTTCTTCACCAGTAAAGACTAATGTTCTTGTAACTAAACGCTCAAGAAAATCTCTATCATGGCTAACTATGATTAGCGTGCCTGTATAATCCGCCAAAATTTCAAGCAACATTTCAAGAGAATCCATGTCTAAATCATTTGTGGGCTCATCCAGTATCAAAAAATTACCCGGACTTATTAGAGCCTTTGCAAGAAGTAGCCTATTGGCCTCTCCGCCCGAAAGTGTAGATACTTTGTCTTCAATAATCTTAGGATCGAACATAAATTTCTTTAAATAACCCGCTACATGCATAGTTCTGTCTTTAAGGAATATCTGATCTCCACCAGTTGGGCATAATGTCTGCTTCAAACTATGAGTTGGATTAAGCTCTGACCTATATTGATCAAAATAAGTAATCTCAAGGTTGGTTCCATGCTTAACTTTGCCAAGCTCAGGCTCTATATCCTTGATAAGTATTCTGATAAATGTTGACTTACCAATACCGTTTGGGCCAATTACACCTATTTTTTCACCTTTTTTAACCTTGAAAGTAAAATTATCAAACAGCTTTTTGCCAGGAAAATTGTAGGAAATATTCTCAGCCTCAATAATAAACTTAGTTTTTTTCATTTCTTCAGCAAGCTCAATTTGCAGCCTGACTTTCGCACTTTTTAAATTAGATTGATGCGCTTTATATGACTCTCTCAAATTATGTAAATTAGCCAGACGTTTTTGATTTCGCTTTCTTCTTGCTGTAACGCCAGTATTGAGCCAGCCCTTTTCCACTTCCAGCTTTCTATTCATCTTACGCAAAGCAGATTCTTCAACTTCAATAATTTCTTCTCGCCACTGATCGTAGTACTTAAAACCTTTAGACGATTTGCGCAAATAACCACGATCAATCCACCAAATTTTATTACTTATGTTTTCTTGAAAAGTGCGATCATGGCTTATACAAATTACAGCCCCATTATAGTTATGGATATAATCTTCCAGCCACTCGATTGCTAAAATATCAAGATGGTTTGTCGGTTCATCGAGCAATAAAATATCGGGACTGTTAATAAGAGCTTTTGCTAAACACACTCTCCTGATCTGCCCCCCAGAACAATTCTCTAGTCCTGAATTTCCGTCAATTGAAAGTTGTTTTAAAATAATATCAGCTTGGTACTTGTTTCCATCATAGTCATCCTTAAACGATGATAGTACAAAATCATAAATCTTACCTTCAGGCAGCAATTTCATATCTTGCTTTAAATGACCAATTTTAATCGCTGGATCTTGAAATAACTCACCAGAATCAAGCTCATATTCCCCATCAATAATTTTCATCAAACTGGATTTACCACAACCATTGCGGCCAACTAGACAAATTCTATCACCTGGCGAGACATAAAGCTCAAGAGATGATAAGATTTTTTTGTCGGCAAAACTCAAGTCGCCTTCTTTAATGTAAAAAATTGGAACCATCTTTGGGTATTTGGTATAAAAATTGTTTTGTAGGGGATATAATAAACCAAAATTCTTTGAAAACTATATTTATTTAAACTGCTTTATGCCAAAACAAATTCAAACATTTCAGCAAAGACAAACTCTGACGATGACAACAACCATGCATCAGAGCATATCTATTTTGCAAATGTCCAATGTCGAACTGACTGAATTTGCGGCTCAAGAGCTTGGTAAGAACCCTTTTATCGAGGATGGCAATATTACCGTAGAAGCAAGTGGAAAGAATCAAAATAAAGACAAAATCTCTCAGCCATACCAATCTAGTCATACCGTATCTGGTAGCAGTTATTCAAGTCAGGATTTCTTATCGAATATTGCTAGCGAAAAATCTCTGAAAGAACACGTGACTGAGCAGATTAATCTGTCTTTTGATGATCCCAAAGAAAAGCTGATTGCATATTTTCTTCTCGATTCACTGCATGGTAGCGGTTATCTTGGAATTACTGTTGCAGAAGCGGCCAAAGTGCTTAAATGCGATGAAAAACTTGTCTTAAGAGTTTTACAGGAGCTACAAACTTTTGATCCACTAGGAATTTTCGCTAGAGACTTACGTGAGTGTTTATTGATCCAGCTCAAAGATCAAGATAACGTCGACCATTCACTGCTTACCATGGTTAAAAATATCGATTTAATCGCTAGTGGTAACCTTAAGAAACTATCCAAGCTTTGTGATGTTAATATTGGTAATATTGGCAATATGATTAAGCAAATCAAGCTGCTGAATCCTAAACCTGCAAATGGCTTTTATATAGAACAAACTAGCTATAAAATTCCTGACGTAATACTAACTTTTGACGAAAGAGGCCTCGCAAAGCTTGAAACAAATAGCGAATCAATGCCGAGACTTCGAGTAAATAATGACTATTATGCAATTGTAAAAAACAGCGTTTGCAACAAAGATGAAAAAGACTTTGCTCGAGCTGAAATTGAAGCAGCCAATACTATTGTCAAAAGTATAGAACAACGAAGCAATACTATCTTGCGCGTTGCAGGATCAATAGTCGAAGAACAAATGGACTTCTTCACCCGTGGTGTTATGTACCTCAAACCAATGACTCTTAATAAAATAGCTGCTTCAACTGGCTTTAACGAAAGTACTGTAAGCAGGTCAACTGCTAATAAATATATTTCAACCCCTAGTGGTATTTATGAACTAAAGTATTTTTTCTCATCGAGCCTTGGTACTACAAGAACGTCTGGCGATAATATCTCAAGCACAAAGGCTAAGGAAATTATTAAACAGCTAATTATTAGTGAAGACGCAGATCACATTCTCTCTGATGATGATATATCCAGTGAACTTTCCAAGTTTAATATAAGCATTGCACGACGTACTGTAGCTAAATACCGAGAAGCTATAGGCATTCCAACCTCATCTACTCGAAAAAGAGCCAGATCCATGTCTGGTGAGTGATAGCTATAATAAGTTTACAACTCATCTTTTAAGAAAGGATTGATCACTTCGAGAGCCAGCCAATCAAAATCCTTGGTGTTTCTAGTTACAATAATCAGATCTGAATGTAGAGCTGTAGCTGCAATGAGACTGTCTATCGCTGGTAATGTTCTGTTTGTCTTCGCTTGTAGCAAGCCCCATTTATTAGCAACATCTTGGTCAATAGGTAGTATACGCTTACCAAACCATGCGGTTAATTCATGTTCTAGCCAAAAACGAATTTTTTCTCGCCTACTTTCGTTATCAATTTTAATAAGCTCTTTACGTATTTCTCCAATGGTTAAGACGCTTATACACAAATCACGATCCGAAACTGTATTAAACCACTTTACTACTTGCTTGTTTGGTGTGGATTTAACTAATTCAGAAATAACGTTTGTATCAATTAAATATCTCATCTTTATAACTCGATATTTCTGCATAGACTCTTATCTCTTTCCAATAATGAGGTATTGAGTCCATGTAACGGAGATCTTTGCAAAAACTCAATAAAAGAAGATCTTGGAGAGGTTAAATCACTATATTGCTGAGCAGATAACACGATCACTGTCGTCTTCCCTCTAACTGTAATTTGCTGAGGGCCATCGCTAACCGCTTCTTTTATTACTGCACTTAATTTTGCTTTTGCTTCTTGAAACTGCCATTTTTTCATATAATTTACTCTATCTTTAATATAATAAGACTAGTCTAACTAGTTACTCTTGTCAAGAATTTCCTTACATTTTTCACCCCACACAACATCTGTACCTATGCAAAAAAACATACTTGCCTTAATCCCATCCATATCGCTATTTTTACTTACTCGAAAGACTATAAAAATATCAGCAATTAACTAGATATAGTATGTCAAGCAAAAAAACATACTATATCTATAAATTTACTATTGAAGTAAAGATTCAAGCAAACTATCATTAGCTTCTAGAACCATAAACAAGACTGACGAGGAACCGAAAAACATGTCTAACGCTAAAAAAACTAAGTACATAGTAAAAATTGATAAAAAGAGAAATGATTTACTTACCGATTTTGGCAAAGCAGTCTTAAAAGATCGATATCTACTAAAAAACGAAGATAACCAAGATTTATTTGCTCGCGTTGCTTCATACTACGGCGACAGCGCGGAGCATGCCGATAGAATGTATAGCTATATAAGCAAGCTTTGGTTTATGCCAGCTACACCAATATTAAGCAATGGTGGTACGGATCGAGGTCTACCTATTTCATGTTTCTTAAATGAAACCGGTGATAGTTTAGAGAGCATAGTTGACCTATGGAATGAAAATGTGTGGTTGGCAGCGCGTGGGGGCGGTATCGGTAGCTATTGGGGCAATGTGCGTTCAATTAATGAGGCCGTTCATGGCAATGGAAAAACCTCAGGAATTATACCTTTCTTAAAAGTTCAAGACTCAATGACACTTGCTATATCTCAAGGCTCTTTAAGACGTGGAAGTTCTGCAGTATATCTGCCAATTGATCACCCAGAAATCGAGGAATTTATAGATTTAAGGCGCCCTACTGGCGGCGACGTAAATAGGCGGGCTCTTAATATTCACCACGGTGTGGTAATACCTGATGCGTTCATGATTGCTGTGGAAAATAACGAAAAATGGGAATTAATTAGCCCACGAACGAAGAAAACTATAGGATCAGTGAGTGCAAGAGATTTGTGGACTAAATTACTTACCACTAGAATTGAAACAGGTGAACCATATTTATTATTTATAGATACAGTAAACAAACATATCCCAGAGCATCATAAAAAACTGGGTTTGAAAGTCAAAACCTCAAACCTATGCTCGGAAATTACTCTTCCAACTGGAGTAGATCATCTTGGCAATGAGAGAACAGCAGTCTGTTGTTTATCTTCAGTGAATCTTGAATATTACCAAGATTGGCAAAATGATACTAATTTTATTCCTGACATAATGAGGTTTTTGGATAATGTTCTCCAAGATTTCATCGACATGGCACCAGAAACTATGGCTCGGGCAAAATATGCAGCTATGAGAGAGCGTAGCATCGGGCTTGGCGTAATGGGATTCCACTCGTTCCTTCAGTCTCAGAATGTACCAATTGAATCTGTAATGTCCAAAGTATGGAATAATAAGATATTTGAACATATAAGCAAAGAAGCTGATAAATCATCTATAATGCTCGCGGAAGAACGCGGTTCTTGTCCTGATGCTGAAGAAGTTGGAGTTAAGGAGAGATTTAGTAACAAAACTTCAATTGCGCCAACCGCGTCAATTTCAATTATCTGTGGCAATTCATCCCCTGGGATTGAGCCATTTGCGGCTAATAGCTTTACGCAAAAGACTCTTACTGGGTCATTCACAGTAAAAAATAAAAATTTAGTCAAATTACTGGATAAAAAAGGCTTTAACAATGATCAAGTTTGGTCCTCAATTTCAACTCACGAAGGCTCTGTGCAGCATTTAAGCTTCTTAAGTGACCACGAAAAAGATATATTTAAAACGGCCTATGAGATAGATCAAAATTGGTTAATTGAACTTGCTGCAGATCGCACTCCGCATATCTCTCAGGCTCAGTCGCTGAATATCTTTATGCCAGGAAATGTAAGTAAACAATATTTGCATGAAATCCACTTTAAAGCATGGAAGAAAGGGGTTAAAAGTACATATTACGCAAGATCAACATCAATCCAAAGAGCGGATAAAGTGTCGCACACTGTAACACAAGCTCAAGAAATGATTGATCTTGAAAAAAGTAATAATATAAAATCTGAAAATACATTAGTAAAAGCAGAGAATGAGTACGATGAATGTCTGTCTTGTCAATAAACAAAAAATAAAAGGAGAAATACAAAATGGCTTTACTAGATGCACAACCTATATACAAACCATTTTCATACCCTTGGGCTTATGAAGCATGGCACATACAACAAAAAATTCATTGGTTACCAGAAGAGGTCCCGCTAGCTGATGATGTTAAGGATTGGAAGTACAACTTAACAGCCGGAGAAAAACATTTACTCACCCAAATCTTTCGCTTCTTCACCCAAGCTGATATTGAAGTGAATAATTGCTATATGAAACATTACTCGCAAGTATTCAAACCAACAGAAGTGCAAATGATGTTGTCAGCATTTTCGAATATGGAAACAATTCATATTGCGGCAT
This sequence comes from Rickettsiales bacterium, assembly GCA_947505405.1. GTDB lineage: Bacteria > Pseudomonadota > Alphaproteobacteria > Rickettsiales > Rickettsiaceae > Megaera_A. The sequence goes on along the minus strand of CANNHR010000026.1, from coordinate 9,037 downwards.
ATTCTCACCTTCTTGATACTATCGGCATGGACGAAGGTGAATATCAAGCCTTTATGAAATACAAGGAAATGAAAGATAAATATGATTACATGCAAAAGTTTGGCGTCGAAACAAAAGAGGACATTGCCACAACACTTGCTGTGTTTGGAGCATTTACTGAAGGCCTGCAACTTTTTGCTTCGTTTGCAATTTTACTCAACTTCCCAAGATTCAATAAAATGAAAGGCATGGGACAGATTGTAACTTGGTCAGTAAGAGACGAGACGCTGCATACAAATTCAATTATCCGACTATTTAAAACATTCGTTCAAGAAAACCCCGAAGTATGGACTGAAAAACTCAGAAGCCGTTTATACGAAGCATGCGCGACAATCGTACACTTCGAAGATGCCTTTATTGAGCTTGCATTTGAGGTTGGTGGTATCGAAGGGCTTTGTGCACGCGAAGTTCGCCAGTATATCAGATATATCGCTGATCGCAGATTAATGCAGCTAGGTTTGAAGGAAATTTATCTGGTTGATAATAATCCACTACCTTGGTTAGATGAAATACTAAACGGCGTTGAACATACTAATTTCTTTGAAAATAGAGTAACAGAGTATACCAAGGCAGCAACTACTGGCTCTTGGGAAGACGTGTTTAACAAAATGGATAAAAAGAAAATAGTAAAAGGCAAAGATCAGCCTGTTGCGGCTGAGTAATACAGCTCGGTGCAAAAAAACATCATGGTGAGCGTCCTATCGTAAGCGTGGTTATCCAGAAATATATCAAAATAATTTACTGAATAGCTACGCCTTCTTTTAGCCTCCTGGCTATAACACGGTATTCACTAGGATTTAATCTTCTAATTCAATGAGACTTAACTTATAACATTTACAAAATTTATATGTACAGAAATACAATATTGCATCATACTACAATTTGTTGAGTTATTTATATTTAGGAGGTAAGAAAATGGCAAAGAAGGGCCAAACTGAGTCAAATAAAAAAAACAACTATCCCGATCCAGTTTTTTTTCAACGAATTTTTGTACCTATAATTCAAGTATGGGTGAAACAACACGGAGGAATGGAAAATATATTAAAACAAGATCCAAAATTTGCTCGACTTTTTCTAGAGGTTATAAGAGATTCGAAAGAAAATGCCCAATCTTGGCTTACCAGTAATTTTTCTTTTGCTCCTTCAGAAATAAGAGCTACATTCAATAAAATGGAGCAAGATTGTGAAAAAGCATCCACTGAATTAAGTGGTGAGCTAGATTTTTATTAAATCGTCTTTTGTCTTGTATAGTAAATCACATTGGATTAGGTGCACCCAGAATGTCATCCCCGTGAAAACGGGGATCCAGAAAATATAGAGTTAATGCTGGATTCCCGCCTTCGCGGGAATGACATAATGGTAAATGATTACCATCTAATTCAATGTGATTTACTATAGCTAATTGACCAAGAAAATAAATTATGCTAAAAGATACTTAGCAAGAGAGCTGGTGCCCCAGAAAAACTATATCAAACTTGATGCCTAAGAACAACACCTTAAAGAAGCCTTTATTTACACTGAGAGTTAATATTTCATCTGAAGATATTGATCCCTACTTAGACTTAGAATTAGAAATTCATAGGCTAAAAAAAGAGTTAAATGCTGTAATTCTTGCACATTACTATCAAGATTCTGAAATACAAGATGTTGCAGATTTTATCGGAGACTCACTTGAGCTATCAAGAAAAGCTGCAGAAACAAATGCTGACGTTATTGTCTTTTGCGGCGTTAAATTCATGGCGGAATCGGCTTTGATACTAAACCCAGGTAAAAAAGTTTTACTCCCAGATTTAAAAGCTGGATGCTCGCTAGAAGAATCCTGTCCACCATCTCAATTTAAAGAATTCAAGCAGAACCATCCAGATCACATTTATGTCACTTATATCAATTGTTCTGCAGAAATAAAAGCTTTATCAGATATCATCGTCACATCATCCAATGCGGAAAAAATTATCAGTTCTATTCCAAAAGATAAGAAAATTTTGTTTGCGCCAGATAAGCATTTAGGAAATTACTTGATCCGTAAAACTGGTAGAATGATGACCCTTTGGAATGGGACATGTGTTGTGCATGAGAATTTTTCTGAGCGTGAACTAATACGCTTGAAAATTAATCATCCGGCGGCAAAAATTATTGCTCATCCAGAGTGCCCTGCTCTGTTACTTGAATATGCAAACCATATCGGCTCGACTTCCTCACTACTGAACTATGTAAAGGAAAATCCTGGCCAAGAATTTATCGTTTTAACAGAACCTGGTATAATTCACCAAATGCATAAAGTTGCTCCGGGAAGCACGTTTTACGATGTTCCATCCTTGAATAAAGCAGGATGTTCCTCGTGTAGCGAATGCCCATATATGCGATTAAACTCTCTAGAAAAAATATATTTATGTATGGTAAATAAAGCTCCCCAGATCCAGCTTTCGCCCTCTATCATAGTACGGGCTAAAGTAGCTCTAGATAGGATGCTTACAGGGAAATGGGTGTAACCCGTCCAATGGCGAGGCGGGCAAGGCCCAGAGAGACTAAGAAACTATAATCACAGCACACCTTTTGTTGTAGAATATTCAAAATGAAGTGCCTTACCATCGAATACCCTGGCATAAGCATGGTGAAGGCTTGCTGCTGCTTCAGCAAAACCAGTTAATATTAACTTTAATTTACCATCATATGTTGCTATATCTCCTATTGCATAAACACCAGGAATGTTGGTTTCAAAATGTGGGTAATCAGCTTGAATGTGGTGATTTTTAACGTTAAGCCCAAACTCAAGCAGAGACCCTAAGTTCTGGGCAAGCCCAAAAAATGGCAACAGAATATCTGCTGCAATGTTTCTTTTATTTCCGTCCAAATCAGCTATAACGACTTCTTTTAATATTCCATTATCTCCTATTAAATCAGCAAGCTGACAATCCGTAATCAGGTTAATTTTAGACTGAGTGTTTAGCTCATGTAATTTTTGGACACTTGCTGGCGCGGCTCTGAATTTTGGCCTTCTATGCACCAAACTTACATCAGCAATAGATGATAATGATATCGCCCAATCAACAGCTGAGTCACCTCCTCCAGCAATCACAATCTTCTTGCCAGCAAATTCTTCTCGTTTTGACACTAGATAAAAGACTGACTTGCCTTCATAAGATTCAATATTTGTCAGCGGTGGACGATTCGGACCAAATGACCCTGCACCAGCTGCAATTAATACTGCCTTTGCTCTAATCATATCGCCTTTTGAAGTGCTAAGTACAAAATCATTTTCTTGCTGAACTAAGCTCATAACTTGCCTGGAAAGCAGATATGTTGGCCGAAATGGATTTGATTGTTGTAGTAGTCTATCTATTAAATCTTGAGCTAATATTTCCGGATAAGCAGGTATATCATATATTGGTTTCTCCGGATATAGTGTGCTACACTGACCTCCAGGAATATCTAAAGCATCTATAATACATGATTTCATCCCTAACATTCCAGCTTGGAAAGCACTAAAAATGCCCACTGGCCCAGCTCCAACGATTACAATGTCTGTTTGCATAATTCACTTAAAAAAAAGATTTTTCGATGTCATTCCCTGTAAAAGTCAACTAATTCGATGACAAATAATCGTCATGACGAGGAGCGCTACTCGCGCGGGCGTGGCCAACACAACGAGTTCAGGATGACCCTTCTGGCTACATCGCCTTTCAGGCTTCTCGCCATGACGAGTTTTTACAAAAACACTGTTGAATAAATTACTAATAGTTATTAGACAATACCACGCTTTTTTCTTTTACACTGTTTGGGAAAGATGCTTATTTTCATGCACTCCGCCATGATTATCTTCATAATCTTTTAGCATATATCCACGCCCCCAAACGGTTTCGATATAGTTCATACCTCCAGAAGCTTTTGCAAGTTTTTTGCGCAACTTACAAACGAACACATCAATAATCTTAATCTCTGGCTCATCCATACTACTGTATAAATGATTTAAGAACATTTCTTTCGTAAGAACTGTTCCTTTACGCATTGCAAGCAATTCTAGTATTGCATATTCTTTATTAGTCAGATGTACTTGTTGACTATCAACTTCAACAGTCCTAGTGTCCAAGTTTATAGCCACTTTATCGAATCTCACCACGGATTCTGAATGACCTTTAGAACGACGAACAATCGCCTGTATTCTTACAATTAGTTCTCCTCTATTAAATGGCTTGGTTAAGTAATCATCAGCGCCAAACCCTAAGCCCTTAATTTTTTGATCCACAGAAGTAAGACCAGATAAAATTAATATTGGTGTCTTAACTTTTGCAGAACGCAAACGAAGTAGAACTTCATAACCATCTATATCCGGAAGCATAAGATCTAAAAGAATTATATCATAATCATAAATCTTTCCAATCTCAATCCCATCAGAGCCAACCTCTGCTGTATCACAAATTATACCCTCTGCAGCAAGCGCCAGTTCAATTGACCTAGCAGTTGAAGCATCGTCCTCAATAAGTAGTACTCTCATTACTATATCTATCCCTTAACAAATTTTTACCTTTAAAAATAATCTCACTATATTTACTAAAAATCAAGTACTTCTTACATAATTGTTAATTATCTTGATTTATAGTGTAAAATCAACTAGCTTAGAAGGAAATCTTACCCCCAACAATCACGATATTTCCCTTGCTTCTATCATTTTTGACCGCTTCATTTTCAATATACTTTCCTTTAGCTTGAAAACGAGTAAATTGTACATAAGCCTTAATTCCTGTTGCAATCATATAATCTAAACCAATGCTAGTAGCGTCAAGCCTATTCTTCTTATGATTACTGTGTAAATGATTTAAGCTTGCAGCGCATTTACCTTCAAGGAATTTATATTTTGTACCAACAACATATATACCAGTTTCTTTTCCAAAAATATTGACCGTTGTATTAGATAGGCTTTTGTTGTAATTCATAAATGAGCCAGCAATACTAATCTGATTATAAGTAATCTCAGTACCTATATTATAGGCATTTAAATCTTTAAATTTTATATTTGCTTTACTGTTATCAGCTTTGTTAAAGGCAACTGGCTTGCCCTTTTCGCCCGTAAACGCCATCTTTGCTGATAATTGATCTGAAAATTTACCGTCGTATGTAATACCGTAAGCAACGCCATCTTTTATCGCAAATTTATAAGGATAAGCACTTAATACCCCATGTAAATGAGCTTTGTCTATATCATCATGCCCTGCATTAGCACTATCTGGCGCATATGAAATACCTAGTTGAAATTTGTGCCCTTCAGCCCCAAATTTAGGCGTATAGTACGATACTTTCCTTGAGTAGTCTGAAAGCATACTGGTACGAGTCTTTGCATCTAAAAAGCTAGTAAGATTTGTTACATAAGAAACTTTTGCATCCCTACCGCTTGCTGGAGATGCGACTATAAAGGCATCCCAGCCATTACCACCAGCACAGGCAACGCTATATCCGGTGATAATCATTTTTGCTCCCGCACTCTTCTCTGAGCCAACTTCAACTTTACCATATTCAGACTCAGTATATATACCAAATGGTACGCCTCTATCATTCCTTGTAGTTTGCTGTAGACCAATCTTAGTACCATATTTCCAACCGCCATCTGCAACAAGTTGGTAGTCTACTAAGAAGTTTCCAGATGAATATAGACCATGATTTTTGTTGTTTGTAGAGAGTCTTCTCTGAGTAGAATCACCACTTGTTTTATAATGAATGCCTTGTACATCAATTACAGCACCAATTTTAACCTGGTTCTCAAGGGCAAAGGAATTGGCTATTCCACAAAATAAAATACCGATGCCGGCTAAAATATTTCTTTTAATGTTTTTTTTCATCATCATATTGATCTCCATCTTGTATCATTTTCTTACTGTATAGGACACCGAAATCAACTGGATCAATCATCAAAGGCTGAAACCCGCCATCCTGTGTTGCATCTGCAATAATCTTTCTAGCATAAGGAAAAATTATCGATGGGCAGTGGACTGCTAATAACATCTGAGTTTGTTCCTCTGGAATATTTATCAAGTTAAACACCCCTGCATACTTAAGATCAACTACAAAAAGCGTTTTTTGATTCGATAATGCTTTAGCACTTATAGAGATCTCTACTTCGTAATAATCTTCTTCTGGAAGCTTTTGAATATTCAAGTCTAATGCTAAATCAATTTGAGGTGATTTATCCATACTAGCAAGGCTCCCTGGAGCTCCTGGATTTTCAAATGAAAAATCTTTAATATATTGTGCATTAACTGCGATGTGTGGCATTCCACGCTCTTCATTGGAATTGTCTAGCATAAGTATAAGTCCTCATTTTAATTTTTTGTTATATTCTCGGTAATGTTACACCAGTTTGATGCATATATTTCCCAGCACGATCAGCATATGTAGTTCTGCATTGCTCATTCCCCTGTAAGAATAAAAATTGACATGCTCCTTCTCTAGCATATACCTTCGCTGGCAATGGAGTAGTATTAGAAAATTCTAAGGTTACATGCCCTTCCCAACCAGGTTCAAGAGGAGTTACATTTACAATAATACCACATCTGGCGTACGTTGATTTTCCAACACAGATAACCAACACATCCTTTGGAATCTTGAAATACTCTACTGTTCTTGCAAGCGCAAAACTATTAGGCGGAATAATACACACATCAATTTCTTTATGAACTAAACTATCATTATCAAAATTTTTAGGATCGACTATAGCGGTATTGATGTTTGTAAAAATTTTGAACTCATTAGATACTCTTGCATCATAGCCATAAGAAGATACGCCATACGAAATTATCTTGCCTGAATCATCTGATTTTACTTGTGTTTCAACAAAAGGAGAGATCATATTTTCATTGATAGATTTATCGATTATCCATTTGTCAGACATCACGGCCATAAATAAGTATCCTTAAATTTAGTTCTGTATAAATAATTTATCTTTTAGTTACTATTTTTGAGTATTATGATGATACCCTAATTAGTCTAATCTGCAATCACAACTTATTCGGTACTAAATATAAAAATATTTTGCCATTGAGCTATTTCAAATGTCAAAATTCGCCTAACAAATCTATTCTGCAGAATATTACGTGATATATTTAACACTTTTGCCTGAGCTTAGATGTAACGAACTACAGCCATAAACAAAATGCATCTTGAACTAATACGCAGTTGTAGATACAATTATGTGTGAACGCAGAGATTTTGGATTTATTTTTAGTTTAAAACAACTTAAAATAACTAGAAATTTCAATATTAGAAGATTAAGAACAACGGATTAAGAACAACGGTAAATTTGATGAAAGTAAAAAAAATTATAGCAACTGCAAGTCTTATATCAATTCTTGCATCTTCAGCAATGGCAGCTGAAGTTTCTGCAACCAAGACTCCTGTCGTATCAGATCTAGAATTAAAACTTTCTGGCTTTGCTCATTTCCAGTCTGGTTTAAGGAATCAATCTAAACTAGATGGTGATGAAAAAAATGTATCTAGCAACAGAAGGAGCTTTGCCTTTTATAACGAAGCAGGTATGATGGCCGAGGCTTCAAAAGAAGTAAATGATTTAACATATGGTGGTAAAATAGTTCTGGTACCAACAGCAAAAAGAAAAGGATCTCCAGACTATAACGGTTCACACATATATTTAAAAAGTGATGATTTTGGTAAAATAGAGGCTGGTTCGCCCATTGCTCCTTCATCTAATATGATGATAGATGGTAGCACGATTGCCGCAGCAACATTTGATGACTGGGGCAGATATGCAGACTTTTCGACTAAGCATTTGATGCAAGGTTCTAAGGTTGTTCCTTCTTTTACTACATTTGCTGAGTTTTTCCTGGATAGCAAGCTAACAGCAAACCTCGATAGTAGGACATATAGTAGTGAGCCAGCAAGATCAGTCGCATATTATACTCCAAAAGTTGAATTTGGCCCATCTACGAAATTACAAGTAGGTGTATCTTACACACCTGATTCCAGCAACACTGGTGCCGATAACCCTAATACTAACTCTAGTGGTGAAGATATTAGAAAAGTTGAAACTGGTGGTATAGACAAGTTCGTAATAGATAGGACTGTTAAGGATGCACTCTCTGGTGGTGTGTGTGTAGAGCAGAATTTTACTGATGGCGTCGATGCAAAACTTGCATTAACTGGAGAATATGGAAAATCAGCGGGTCGTGCAAAAAGATTTGCAACTCCAACCGATACTAACCCGGCTAAATTTAAACTTAGCAATCTAAGAACCTTTAATATAGGCGCCGTGTTAAATGTTGGTAATTTTTCATATGCCGGATCTTTTGGTAGTTTAGGTAAAAGTTTGACCACTGCAGAATTCCATAAGACTGGTCGTAAAACTGATTACTATTCTGGAACAGTAGCTTATAAGCAAGGCCCTTTTGCCGCTTCAGTATCTTACTTTAAGTCTGATCAGTTTAAGAACACTGTTGACGCAGTTTCAGTTGGTACTCATTACCTTCTTGCTCCTGGATTTAAACCGTACGCTGAGATTTCTAGCTTTATTTTGAAAGGAAGACCAGAGTTTAGAGCTGACCTTTCTAAGAAAAAGACTCGTGGTACAGTTGCTCTTATAGGCGCAAAACTGAGCTTATAATTGTAAAAATAATTATCTAGCCGGCTCACGAATTATTCTTGAGTCGGCTTTTTATATTCCTGCATAACAAATGTCTAAATCTAACTAGCCCCTTCGTCATGGCTCTTGACAGAAAATCAACAACTTTAGAGCCATTAGCAAAGCTAATGGCAAAATTAAGTTCTGGATCCCAGATCCGTCACTCGAGGCTTTTGCCTCTCGTTGCCCGGGAATGACAACGCAATTGCCTTTGGTAGTAGTTTGGAAAGAAGTCTAACGAACTACCTCTTAACATAACCCCAACTGTGTTTAAGGATTCAATTTTAGTAACTGATCTAATGAGGGTTTATCAGTACGGATTTGGTAACTAATAAGTCCTGCAAACAAGTGAGTAAATGCATTAATTGGAGACCT
>CANNHR010000025.1 GCA_947505405.1 Rickettsiales bacterium | reverse complement strand
AGGCATAGGTCTCCAATTAATGCATTTACTCACTTGTTTGCAGGACTTATTAGTTACCAAATCCGTACTGATAAACCCTCATTAGATCAGTTACTAAAATTGAATCCTTAAACACAGTTGGGGTTAGTTAGAAGATTTTCGTTCGCATTATAAAAATTGAGCTTCGATTGCAGACAAACGTAATTTTCTGGCAATGTACAAAAAGCGGAAACTGCTTTTAGAAGTTGATCTGGATCTGGCTCATCCTCTGCATCATAAACAGTCAAATACTCACCCAAAACGAAAGACATTGCGTAATTTAAAGCTTTAGGTTTTGTTCGCGGAAGACTATATGGCACTTTTATGACGTGGACATAACTTGGAATAGACAAACCAGCTAAAGCACGTATGGTCATTTGATCGTCTGCTTCAATGATGAATTTCACATCTAATTTGCTTTTAGGATAATTTAGTTTTTCAATAGCCAGAAGGATCGAACTTGCTTTCATTTCTTCCTTATAAAGAGGGATTAGCACAGAATAAATGGGCAGATTATCTCTATGATTTTCCAAAAACTCTATAACTGAAGTTTCCTGCTGCATCGCCCGAGTACTTATATGCTCGCACATATTATTAGGTTTTGAAAGGAATATAACTCTCGTGCTTCTCGAGGAATTTGGTTGCGCCATGCTTCGGCAAAATAAGATCGCTTTGAGCAGATTTTGTACAAAATAAAGTATGTTATTTAATATGCTAAAATAATTAATTGCCAAGAGCATAGTTGCAAAAAATATGGTTAAGAAACCTGTCACCATTTGAGGGTAATTTATGCTCTTGGCAGAAGCATTAGGGTTAATATCAGTCAAAAAATCTACAGCATTCAAAGTATTAACTACTGCAAAGTCGCGTTCTAATATGCTATAAAAATCATCTTTCTTTACCAAAAAGATCTTGATGTTTTTGGTAAAATTAAAAGTTTTCTCTCGGATGATGGAAATATTATTTACTGCAACACATATATTCTCTTCAAAATCTTCAAATAAAAAATAACCATTATGGCAATAGTCATTTATTTTTTCAAAATCAACAGCTTTTATACCTTCTGAACCTGAATTAATATGCGGAATCTTATATTCATTAATTAATAATTCAATAGAACTCTCATTATCCAATAATTTAATTTTCTCCATATGTTTGAAGATACGTCTATGTTCGGCGTGATCAATTTTAGTCATTTAACCTGGTGATTGGTATTATACCATTTCTCAAATTAAATCAGACTTATGAATTTCAGGGCGAGGCTGCGCAGCGTATATTAATACGTGAGCACAGCCGAGATCCGCAAAATTCATATGGATCATTTAATTTGAGAAATGGTATTACAAATTAAGCCATACAGAAAAGATAGGACCAGATATGGTATAATAACGATCCACCAAACTTCCTTTCCAAAAGTATCCTATCTGAGCAGTAAAACAGTTTAGTCTTAGGGTATCAAACGTGATCTCTTTTGCAATCGAAACTTGGTCGTATATTGTACGTCTGTATAAAATATTTACAAACTTCGCTTTTTCGTACTCAGTATAATTGCTTATCGTAAAACCCTTACCAAGCTTTATGCCCTCGTGCAAGCTCAGCACATAACCGATGCTATTACCAATAATTCTGCCAGAATACTTGCGTGGGGCAATGCTACATTCAAAGAACGTGCTGTAGCTCTTCTTCATTCTTGAGTGCCCTATTAATAGTTCAAAATCACTATAACTAAGACTTTTACGCTTATCATAAGTTGAGAAATGAATTTTTGGACGAATAGTAGCAACTAAGCTCTCATTATCAAAAATCTTATATTTATAAAAAATATCAATTTCTTGACCAGACTTTGTTGCGAATGTTTTTCCTGAATTAATATCAGCAAATTTATCTATTTTATATCCCAGTTTTGTACCGAAGCTATGAGAATCGGCTAACCCATATTCTAATTCAAAATAAGATGAGCTATCATCACTAAAGGATGATAGCTCCGCCGATTCTTCTTCTAATACCTCTATATCTCTATTTATTTCCTCAATATCTCTAAGCTCAGAGTTAAGTAACTCTCTTCCCTTCTGGGCTGCTCTTTTGTGAATTAGAGCTTGCGCCATACTAAGTTCTTGTATCTCATTTTGCATATCTATGAATGCTTCTTTGCGTATATTCCTTATCTTACGAGAACGTTGGTCAATATATGAGTGACTTGAGTATAAATTATAAGTACCAACTTCCGGAAGCCAGGCGCCCCCATATGACTCAGTCGCACACAAAATAAAGACTATCAATCCAATTATACTGCACTTATAAGGGTCAATTTTTTGTACTTTACCAAGTCCCACAACGCAATTGCCTTTAGTAGTAGAGTTTCGAAAGAAGTCTATTATATGTTTTCTTTCAGCCATAGGATAGTTCTTTTAAACCAACGCACATCTTCAAATTGGTTAGTTCCATAAGAATTTTTTTGATGTTTCAATGATTTGGATTTTACCATACCAATAGCTGTTGAATGTATGTAGGCATTATAATTTTCAACAAATCCTGGTACAATGTCTGGCTTAGCTATTCTGACTTGTTTATGAAATATTTCTGCAACAAACGTTCTTATACTAGAAAGAGCAGCGCCGCCCCCTGTTATAACAACTTGCCTGGCAAGGATATGGTCCATAGACATGCTGTCACATTGCTTTTTGATTACTTCAAAAATCTCTTTGATCTTTGGATGCATAATTTTAGCTAACTGGCTTGCTGTAATTGTATGTTCACCATTATCCAGCTTTATAACTGAGTCCTTTAATAATAACCCTGGATCAGCAACACCATATAAAATCTTGAGTTTTTCCGCTTCTTTAAGACTTATGGAAAGGCTCTTTGCGATGTCAATTGTTATATCCACACCACCAATTGGTACATGATTAACATAGACAATCTTCCCATCTAAAAAGATGCCATAACTTGTCGTATTCGCTCCAAAATCAATAATGATAGATCCTAATTCTTTTTCATCATCTGTTAATACAGCGAGTCCTGCAGCATATATTGAAACTATTATATCGCTAACTTCAATATGACATTTTGCAAGACACTTAGTAAGATTCATTATCATTGTGGAATCAGCAGAAATTATGTGCAATTGACATGACAGCTCTTTGGCATAGAGACCTATAGGGCTTTCTACCGCTTGATTCCCATCGACCATAAACTCAATTGGAAAATAATGAATAATATCCATTCCTTTGACTTTAAAGTCCGATAAAGCCTTATTAACCAATTTTTTTACATCAGACTGAGTAATTGGTTGATTACCTAGTTTAATATTATGATTAACATAATAGGATTTTACTCCGGCACCAGAAAGCGATACAGCAATCTCTTTTATACTTTTATCACAATCTTTTTCTAGCGAATAAATAGCGCCAATTAAGCTATTCTCAGCCATTTCCATATTGGTGATAGCACCAGATCTAAATCCTTCTGAATGCTGCAACACCTGTGCATTGATTCTAGTCTCGCCTTGTTTACTAATATGAGCTGCTATCGCAGATATTTTACTGCTTCCGATATCCAGTGTGATAAAATTTGATGAGTTTCCCTTCATAACCAATAAGTCTATTGTGAAAAAAGTTATTTTACTACGTAAAAAATACTTTTCGGCTTCGCTGCTGTTCCAGAACACGGTTGAATTGTAAGATTTTTGTCTGAAGGACGGCCTTTGGCAAAAATCAAAATATATTTATAAAAATCCTATACTAAGGCGTTCTGATATAGATCAAATATACTATATGTTCAAGAATATCAATATTTTTATCTTGAAATAGTTAGCATAATCTGTTATCAACAGTACCACAAATGGACAGGTGTCCGAGTGGTTTAAGGATCTAGTCTTGAAAACTAGCGTGCGGGTAACCGTACCGTGAGTTCGAATCTCACCCTGTCCGCCACCCTTCGCGCTAAAGCTTCGGGTGGCAGGCCGAGAGTATCCCTAAAAATTCATTAATCTACATTGGAAGTGTAAATCTGAAAGTACATCCTTTCATACCATCGCTTTCAGCCCAAATTTGCCCACCATGTGCTAAAATTGCTTTTTTGCACAATGCAAGTCCAATACCACGACCACCAGCAGGGGTTTTTGTTCTAGAACTAACAATAAATGAGAGAAAAATATCGTATAACTCTGCTTGCGGAATAGCTATTCCTTCATCTTGAATGCTAAAATCTATTGTGGCATCGGGGCATTTGTGCAGCTCCAAGGTAATATTTCCGTCCTTGCTATATTGAATAGCATTAATAATCAAATTATCTAAAGTAGATTTTATATAATGTTCATCACAATTGACCTTGATATTATCTTCTATTTTTGTAAAAAACTGTAACTCTTTACCATTTAAATATAGTCTTTTACAATAATCCAGTCGATCATATACTAGCTCGCTTAAATCTATCTGTTTCTTATCTAATGTATAATTAAGACTTGAGAGTTTAGAGAGATCGATCATATTATTAACAAGGCTGGATAATCGCTCAGAGCTTTTGGCTATCTCTTCCAAACCTTTCCGTCTTTGATTGTCAGTTAATTTGTCATAGCTCTCAAAAAGAATCTGCCCCATACTTGTAATACCAACAATAGGTGTATGAGCCTCGTGTTCCAAGTTACGCAGGAATTCATTTTTAACCTCGATTAATTTTTCTAATTCCTCATCCCTATCATGTATTCGCTCCCCGAGGTGATCAGCTTTCTGCTCAGTGAGTTCATACTGCTCTTGTTTTGGTTTTAAGAAGGCAATTAAAACACTGCTAATCATAAACAGTATATAGACCATCTTTAATTTTAAATCATCTAGTTCTGTAGAAAAACGCATCGTTCCTATACATTGCTGATAAAAGACCATGGATAGAATCAAACCTAAAGTGATTATTAGTAATGTATCTTGCCATCTAAGTAATATTCCAATCATAGTTAGGTTTAAAATTAGGACAACCAATGATATGTGAGTAAAGTTACTTATTAAAACTAAAAAGCTGCTTATAAATGATGAAACAATAAATATAGATATTAACCATATAACACTAAAATATTTTTCTCTAAAATCACTTGGCCATAATTTTTGGCAAATAAAACTAGTAGCTATAAATAATACAGTACCTAATAAAATATTGATTAAATGAAAATACTGATAATATACTGTTCTATCAATGGAAAGGGTGATGATAGTTGCTGATATTACACTAAAGATAGCATAAACATAAATCATGTCTGTTTTTGGAGTATTTAGCTTACTGTATGATATCAAACTGAATTTGATAATTTTTGTAGGTAAGTTAGTAAAAAAACACTTAATGATCATAATTCTTTGCTGACGTTTTAGTCTAATTTCTTTTAAATCCTCGTCACTCTTGGTTTTTACCCACCCGCCGGACTCATTCAATAAATAATGCATCAGCAACATGGTGGCTAAATTAGCAATAGTTCCCGGAATAATACTATCAACTCCTGTTATTGGTTGGATAAATATTCTCCAGATTATTACTGTTGAAATTCCTACAATAATAGCTGTTAAAGCTACTCTGGGAGTGCTACGAAATCCGAAGATAGCTAATAATAATGGCATAGTAATTACAGGAGTATAAAAATTTCCAGCCAGTAACAATAGCTCATATAGACTATTTGCGGATAACGCTAAAATAGTTCCAAATATTCCGACAAATACTGAAAAAATACGAGAGATATACAGAGTATTTTTTGATGGTTTCATTAAATCATGAGCAAATATCACTGCTGCTGAATTAATATAAGAATCAGCTGTGGACATTATCATTGCCATAATGCCAATTAGAGTAAGTCCCTTTAAGCCTGGATAAGAATAGTTATCTATTATATATGTTACAAGAGTATCGGGATTTAAACTTGGATTATGCGCGAGTACGATGATACCGATTAAACATGCCATCCCTCCTACAAGTAGACAAAACAATGCTGCTAGTGAAAAAGATTTACGAACCTGAGCAATATTCTTTGCCATCAGGATCCTTTGGATAGTAGCCGGGTCTAAACCTGGTATAGTGTAGTATAGGAATAGTATAAAAAAAGAATAGAGTTTAGGATCATAAAAATTGAATATAGTATCTGTAGAAAATAAAGGATTGTTTTTAGTAGCACTCATTATTGTTCCAGGAGGATTATCAAATAAGCTCCATACAAATATTGCAAAAACTGGTACGAATACACCAAAAGTCAAAAATTGAATTCCGTCTGTAAAAGTAATTGCTCTAATTCCTCCCATTGTAGAGTAAACAGTAATTACTATGCTTGCTGTCAATACTGCATAAATACTAGAAAAGCCAAAAAAGTGATAAAATAAATCTACTAAAATTTTAATCTGTACAGCGACATAGCCTATTGATAATAAGATTGAAGCAATAGCCGTAATAAACTTAATGTTTTTGCCATATAAGCTCCCCATAATTTCTGCAACAGAAATTTTACCCAAAAATTCACTTACTCTAGGGGCTATGATATAGCCTACTATCAATAAAGTTAATACATCGCCAAAGCGTGCTATTAGATGCCAAAGTCCTTCTTTATAAGTTTCTGATATTGCGCTGTAAAAAAACCCACCACCAATCCAGGTAGCAATAATAGTAGCAGCAAGAGTTGCCGTGCTAAAATTCCTATTACCAATAGCATACTCTTTTATAGTTTTTATACCTCTACCAGAACAAAAGCCCGCGACTAAATTGATTGCTAAAAAAGATGCAATGATTATTATATCTATGTTGTACGACATTTTATGTATTATTATCTAACTTGTTCAATTCTAAGTTACATAAAATATCACAAAAGTTCAACAGGGATAATTTATTTAAAACATAAAAGTTCAATGACAAATATATTTCAAGAAATATTAAAAGATTCTAAATATTCTTTAGCTCAGTTTGACAAGCAATATATCGAAGAACTGGCAAATAAGGTGATTTTGAAAGAATCTAAAGCTGGTTCAAAATATTATGCTCAGTGTTTAAAACGTAACAAAGAGATATTACTTACTCCTGAAGAAATTATCAGACAGTTATTTTTAATAAAGCTCACCACTCATTATCAATATCCACTCGGACGAATTAATGTAGAGCAAGCAGTACAAATTGGTAGTACTGATACAAAGCGAGCTGATATAGTAATTTTTGATAAAGATAGACCAGCCATCCCCTATATAATAATTGAGTTAAAGCACCCTAAACTTCAAGAAGGTAAGGAGCAGCTAAAAAGCTACTGCCACGCAACGGGTAGCCCCATGGGCCTTTGGAGTAACGGCGAGCAAATCTCATATTATCACCGAATAGATCCTAACTATTTTGAGGATATAACTGATATCCCAAATGCATCTCAAACGCTTGCCCACATCAAAAATGAAAAATTTACTATTAATGATTTAATCCGAGTTGATAAACTAGTTCATCAAAAAAAATCATTGAAAAATTTAATTTTGGAAATGGAAAATGAAGTGCTAGCAAATGCTGGAGTTGACGTTTTTGAGGAAATGTTCAAGCTGATTTTTGCTAAGCTTTATGACGAATATCTATGTGGCAACTACAAAACCCGTTTGCTAGAGTTTAGGAATACTGGCCAAACAGAGAAAGAGTTAAAGGACAAAATAGAAAAGTTATTAACGCAAGCGATAGACAAATGGCAAGGCGTTTTTAATGTAAATACTAAAATTGCTCTTAGCTATTCGCATCTAGCAATTTGCGTTTCAAGTCTCCAAGATGTGAAGCTATTTAACTCAAATCTTGATGTGGTAGATGATGCTTTTGAATATTTAATGAGCAAATCAAGCAAAGAAGAAAAAGGACAATTTTTTACGCCACGTTACGTTATTGATATGGCAGTTAAAATGATGAATCCTCAAGAACAGGAATATATAATCGATACAGCTTGCGGTAGTGCTGGTTTTACTATGCACGCAATATTTCATGTATGGCAACAAATATTGAAAGACAAAGCTATTAAAGCCTCCAATTTACATACAATTGAACAAAAACCATTTGAATGCACCGAGTATGTTCAATCAAAAGTATTCGCTATAGATTTTGATGAAAAAGCAATCAGAGTTGCAAGATGTTTGAATCTGATTGCTGGCGATGGTCAAACAAACTGCCTGCATTTAAATACATTAGATTATAAACGTTGGGATGAGATCAGGAATGATAAATGGATGGATTCTTATAATGAAGGCTACAAAAGATTTAAACAATTAAATAAAGATAAGTCTAGTAAGAGCTATGAGCAATTTGAATTTGATGTGTTACTTGCTAACCCACCTTTTGCAGGTGATATAAAAGAAGGTAATATAATTCATCATTATGACCTAGCTAAAAAGCCTAATGGTAAGTTTTCGGCAAAAGTTGGTAGGGATATTTTATTTATTGAACGTAATTTAAATTTCCTAAAATCTGGCGGTAGAATGGCTGTTGTCCTGCCACAAGGACGGTTTAATAATTCTAGCGATAAGCATATCAGGAATTATATAGCAGAGCGTGCACGTATCCTTGCCGTTGTAGGTCTACATGGCAATGTCTTCAAACCTCATACTGGTACCAAAACCTCAGTATTATTTGTCCAAAAATGGGACGATAAACTATGCCCTAAAGTAAATGATTACAACATCTTCTTTGCAACTATGCAAAAACCAAGTAAAGATAATAGTGGCGATAAGATTTATGTTAAAGATATTGACGGTACAGATAAGCTAGATAGTCACGGACATAAAATGGTTGATCATGATCTATATAATCATGATGGACTCACGCAAGACGGCATAGGCGAAGCTTTCATTGAATTTGCGAAAAAAGAGGGATTTTCTTTTGCGGGAAAGCTCTAAGCCCTTTTAATGAAGCCAAATATAAGGCTTTGTTAGAAGGGCTAGAAGCCGTAGAGATGAAGCTATCTGAGGTGCTTGTTGAGAATGAAAACTTTAGATGCGATAGCGAGTATTTCAAAAAGGAGTATTTGGGAGTTATAGAAACCTTTAAATCTAAGAAGTTTTTGGTGCTAGGGCAAGACGCCGTGATAAAGGGAGGAAAAAGATTGCCCCTTGGTCAATCATTTTCTGATAATGGTGTACCTTACATCAGAGCAGAGGATAATAAATATGGTTTTGTAACACATGAAACTTCTCCAAAAATATCAGAAAAATTATCTCAAACACTGGCAGCATATCAAACAAAGTTTAATGACGTTTTAATAACAATAGTTGGTAATTCTATAGGAGATATTGGGATAGTAAAATTTTGGCTAAAGAAATGTAATCTAACAGAAAATTGTGCAAAAGTTGCAAAACTTAAAAGTTTAAATCCTAATTACCTATTAGCTTTTTTAAATTCAACTCTTGGAATATTACAAATCAAAAGAGAGACTGTAGGAACGGCTCAACCAAAATTAGCACTTGAACGAATAAGAAAATTTAAGATTCCAATTGCTTCCAATGAATTTCAAACGCAAATAGAAAATATCGTTAAAACCGCCCACGATAAACTACAAGAAAGCAAAACCCTCTACACTGAAGCAGAAAACCTACTCTTGCAAGAGCTTGGTTTGATCGACTTTAAACCATCGACAGAAAATATTGCTATAAAGAAGTTTAGCGAGTCCTTTCGTACCACAGGCCGCCTAGATGCTGAGTACTATCAACCAAAATATGAGGAGATTTTAGAGAAGGTAAAGAGAACTCGTTATGATATTTTGGGTGATATCGTTACTATAAAAAAATCAATCGAACCTGGAAGTAATGCTTACCAAGATGAGGGAATTCCTTTTGTTAGGATTGCAGATTTATCAAAGGATGGTATTTCTCATAGCGAGATTTATTTGAATCCAGCATCATTTGATACTAAAAAATTAAATGATTTATACCCTAAAAAAGATACTATATTGCTTTCAAAAGATGGAACGGTAGGAATTGCATATACTATAAAAACAGAATCAAATATTATAACCTCTGGAGCATTATTACATTTAAAAATAAGAAAGAATAACACCTTGCCTGAGTATTTAACATTAGTTTTAAATTCTGTAGTTGTAAAAATGCAGAGTGATAGAGATGTTGGTGGATCAATTATAAAACATTGGATACCATCAGAAATAGAAAAAGTTTTTATCCCCTTAATTGATTTAAATTTGCAGCAACGAATTGAATCAAAAATCCAGCAATCATTTGTTCTGAAAAAAGAATCCAAGCACCTTTTATCTATTGCTAAACAAGCTGTAGAAATAGCGATTGAACAAAATGAAGAAATTGCCATAAAATGGTTTAGTTTAATGGCTGTATTTTTTCAAGACGTTGATGATTAAGAGCCAAATTCCAATTTTCTAGTAATTCATTTTTGTGTTGCAACGCCCACTCTACAACAAGACCAGTTGAATAGATGAGCTGATATATGAGACTTAGATTATGCTAATAAATTTCAACTCAGTCTACAAATTAATTCTCCTATTGCAAAACACTAAAATTCATTTGACTTGCCTACGGCAGTAATGTATTATCGCGATCATGACATACTTAATCGAAATAGATTTTACTCAAGCCCGAATGCACCTCTGATCTAACGAGGTACCGCTAGCATATCGTCTATACACTCGTTTTCTCACTTTTAATAATTTTTATTAACTAGACTTCTTTCGAAGCTTGCTTATGGTAACGAAATACAAGGAACATACGGAGCACAGAACCGAAACGTACTTGGCGTACGTGAAGATTCGAGCACCGGAATGACGTCGCAGTTTGCAGCAGAAGCAAGTTTCGAAAGAAGTCTACTGAAAAACATGTGTCCATATGGCAGTATTTATCAATTTTATTCCTATCTTACTATTTGTACTAATATTTTTTGGCTCAGGGTTATATTACTCTCTCCAAGGAATTGAAAATGCCTTTTATCAGGTCCCTCCAACTTCAGCTATTCTGCCATCAATAATGGTTGCTTGGTTTATGAATAAAAGTGATACTAAGGAGACAATGAATAACTTCCTCACGGGAGCAAGGCATCCTGACATCATTACAATGTGCATTATCTTTTTGCTAGCTGGTGCTCTAAGTAGCGTTACAAAATCGATAGGCAGTGTTGAATCGACAGTGAACTTTACTCTGGCGGTTACTCCTGAGAATCTTTTGTTAATTGGAGTATTCATAACTAGTGCTTTGATTTCTACTGCAATTGGTACTTCCATGGGTACAATTGCAGCCCTCGCCAGCCTTGTAACTGAGCTAAGCTCGCAAGGCGCATTTGCCGTTGAAATTGGAGCTGCAACTTTAGTAGGCGGCGCCATGTTTGGTGATAATATGTCTGTTATCTCAGATACTACTATTGCTGCCGTTTCTTCACAACATGCTAATTTGAAAGAGAAGCTAAAGCTAAACATAAAAATTGCATTAGTAGCTTCCTTTATAACAATTATTGCTTTGTTATTCGTTGACCACTCGGGCATTGACATTATAGACCGGGACTATTCGTTTTTACTGATCACACCATATATATTACTGGTATTCTTGGCAGCACTAGGCATAAACGTATTTATAGTTATGGCAATAGCCTTATGCTTTTCAGGCCTAATTGGTATAATTTTTGGCAGCTACACTCTTCTGTCTTTTGCTAAAGATATTTCAACTGGCTTTGCTGATATGAATCAAATCATGTTACTTTCAATTCTAATTGGTGGCCTTTCTGGCCTTTCAAATCATAATTCAAAGGAACTTGCGAAGAAAATTTCTAACCTTCTGCCTAAAAATGCTGGCAAGAGATCCGCCGAACTTGCAATCGCTGCACTTGTTTCTCTTTTTGATATTTTGCTGGCCAATAACACGGTTGCAATTATTTTCTCAGGTGAGATGGCAAAAGAACTCGCCAAAAAATATGACATTAAACCACACGAAAGTGCCGTTTGGCTTGATATTTTTTCCTGCGTATTACAAGGAATCATACCTTACGGTGCACAAATTCTTCTTATATGCGCGGTAGCACAAGTATCACCTCTTGATGTAATAGGTAAAGTATATTATTGCTACATACTAGCATTTGTAACAATAATATATATTTTATTTCGTAGGAAATAGTTTGGAAGTCAATACGTCAAAAGTTATTTTTGCTATGCAAAAAAATACTTTTGACGAGTATAATCTAGACTTGGAGGGAAGCCTATTTAACTATCACGCAAAGTGGCACTAAATTTTTGCTCTACGCCTTCTATTATTTTCTTATTTATTTCAGCAATATCCGCTTCGGTCAACGTCTTACTATCATCTTGAATATTCACAGACAATGCAACTGACTTCTTGCCAGCTTCTATCTTATCACCGCTATAAACATCAAACAATTCCACTGTTCTGACTAGTTTCTTATCAATGTTCCTGATAAAGTTCAATAGGTCCGCTACGGGCAATGATTGATCAACAACAAAAGCATAATCTCTGGTAATCATCTGGTAGTCTGAAGCGATATATTCAGATCTTTTTCCATATTTTTCTTGACGTAAAGGTAGCTCATTAATGTTTAGCTCGAAGCCTAATATATCTGGTTCAATATCAAATTTCTTTAAAATCATCGGGTGAATCTGTCCAAAATAAGCCAGAATATTTTTACCAAGACAAATACTACCGGATCTTGTTGGATGATAATATGATGGCGCACTATCTCTGATCTGACATTTATCAATATCAAGCCCTATGGAGTGAAAAATAAGTGCTATATCAGACTTTATGTCAAAGACATCGTATGCTCTTCTATCGCCATGGCTATTTTTGCTTGCAGTATGACCAGTTCTTATAGCACAGGCGCTATTTATCAAACGCTCGCTGGTATCTTGAAAAATAGGTCCAACTTCAAATAGCGATATATTGCGAAAAGATCTGTTCAAATTATTACGACAAATACCTAAAAGATTAGGCAATATCGATGGCCTCATATAGTCAAGATCTGAGCTAATTGGGTTTTGCAAAGTAAGCTCATCCTTCAACGGCGTAAAGTGTTGAGCTTTTTGACTATCCATGAATGACCAAGTAACAACTTCCGTATAACCACTGCTTGCAAGCAGACGCTTAATATCCGATAATCTTCTTTGTTCAGATGGTATTATTCTTGATACATTTGCAAAAGGCAGTAGGACTTCCGGAATATTATCATAGCCATAAATTCTGACAATTTCTTCCACAATATCTTCTTTAATAGATACATCATAGCGCCAACTTGGTATGGTTATGTTGATTGATTTACCTTCATCAACGCATACAAAACCTAGTTTTTTTAAAATGGCAGAAATCCGCTTAGCATCTAAACTAATATTCGTCTTCGACTTCAAGAAATCTAGCGGGAAATCTATTTTCCTAACAGGAAGTGTTGGCATGCCGATATATTTAATCTTTGAAGCTGTCCCGCCACAAATCTCCATAATCAAATGAGTAGCTAAATCTAGTGCTTTAAGTGTAAATTCCCTATCAACATTACGCTCAAAACGGTATCTAGAGTCCGTGTCAACCATAATGCGTCGACCTGTTTTTGCTATATAATCAGCATTAAAACAGGCCGCTTCTAGCAATAGGCTGGTTGTACTTTCACTGCAGGAGCTATTTTGACCACCAATAATCCCAGCTACGCAGTGAATTTCTTTGCTATCCTTGATTACTATGTCACCATTCTGCGTGATATATTCTTTACCATTCAGAGCCATGAAAACAGAGGAAGTTGATGTATCAACTGTTAAGCCACTATCAATTCTATTTGCATCATATGCGTGCATCGGTTGACCAAAACTGTAGGCGATATAGTTTGTCACATCCACCAAAGCTGAAATTGAACCAATGCCTATATTCTCCAGTAAGTTCTTGAGCCATACTGGCGACTCTTTATTTTTAAGACCCTTAATCTCACGTAGAGCAAATAACGAACATGCCTTATCATCTTTTACAGCTAGACTATAGCTTGTTTCGAAACTCTCTTTAATTGATGGGATATCTAATGTTTTTAGTTTACCAATTCCTGAGGCAGCAAGATCCCTTGCTATACCATATACACCAAGAGCATCAGCTCTGTTTGGTGTTATATTTATGTGAATAACAGGATCATCTACGCCTAGATATGAAGCAACAGCATCACCGATTATGGCATTATCACTTAGCTCTATTATCCCATCACTATCTTTCCCTAGCCCTAGCTCAGCATATGAGCACATCATGCCGCAGCTCTCCACTCCTCGAATTTTTGTCTCTTTTATCTTGAAGTTCCCATTTGGTATGAGAGTACCAACTTTAGCCAGCACTACCTTAATACCAGCTCTAGCATTTGCGGCTCCGCAAACAATCTGAATTATTGTTGATTTTGTTTGAACCTTGCAAACTTTGAGCTTATCTGCATCAGGGTGCTGAGCAGCTTCCAGGACTTGAGCTACTTCAAAATCTATTAAATCTCGAGCTTTATCCTCAATATCCTCGACTTCAAGACCAGTCATTGTTAGAGTATGAGCTATTTGTTCAAGTGAGGCCCCGGTATCCAAAAACTGTTTTAACCACGATAATGTAAATCTCATCTTGTCAATCCTCCTGCAAGTGTTGGTATATCAAGCACCCGGAAATTATAATGATTAAGCCAACGCATATCTCCTTCAAAAAATTGTCGCAAATCTCGAATCCCGTATTTTAACATTGCAAAACGCTCCACCCCAAGGCCAAAGGCAAAACCTTGATATTCCTCTGGATCAACACCAACATTCTTGAGTACATTAGGATGAACCATGCCGCAACCAAGTACCTCGAGCCATTTGTCATTTTTTTTCATTCTGATATCAACTTCAGCTGATGGTTCAGTAAATGGGAAGAAGCTTGGCCTGAACTGCACTTCAATATCTGAACGCTCAAAAAAGCTTCTGATAAAATCAATAATCACATATTTCAAATGACCCATATGGATATTCTTATCTATAACAAGTCCTTCAATTTGATGAAACATCGGTGTATGGGTTAAATCAGAATCAGAACGGTATGTTCTTCCCGGCGCAATAAAGCGATATGGAGGTTTTTCGTTTTGCATTGTTCGCACCTGAATTGGCGAAGTATGAGTCCGGAGCAAGTTAGTTTTATCGTCGGTTTTCTTGAGGTAAAATGTGTCGTGCATTTGACGCGCCGGATGATTTTCGTCAATATTAAGCGCAGTAAAATTATACCAATCATCTTCAATACTTGGACCATCTTTAATGTCAAAGCCATATTTGGCAAATACTTGTATCAATTCTTCCATGGCTTGAGTTATAGGATGTATACTACCCTGAGCCCTTGGCCGTGCTGGCACAGTAAGGTCTAACTTTTCAGATTCAAATCTGCTTGCTAATTCAGCTTGCTGAATAATATCTATTTGCTCATCTATTGCGACTTGAATCTGCTCTTTAACATGATTGATCTTTTGACCAAGCTCTTTGCGCTCTTCGGGAAGCACGCTACCAAGCTTACTCATTTCTTGATTGATCAAGCTTGACTTGCCAAGAAACTCAACTTTAATGTCTTGCAACTGACGGGAAGTTTTTGCAGTATCGATTTTTTTTAACGCCAATTCCAATATTTGCTCTAACATAAATCCACTTAATTCTTGTTTTCATCGGATGCAAGAATAGTGTATTTTGCTGGCAAATACAAGCTGGGCTTATATTTATTTAAGCAAATAAATCAGCATGCGAACCTGTTCTATAAAGAACAATAATATCACCCAAAACCTCATATATGAGCAACCAGTCTGGATCAACATGAGCTTCCCATTTATCTGAGTAATTACCAGTTAATTTATGAGCTAAGAATTGTTTTTCAAGTCGCTCTCCTTTAACCAGCTTCTCAACAATAAAATATATTTTTCTTAAGTCTTTATTTCTTCTCGACATTCGCTTAAGGTCTTTATTAAACGATGTAGTCTGCCTAATTGTCTTCATTTTACTTAATGTTTAAAGAGTGCTTGAACTCAGCTAGAGTTAAATCTTTATAGTTATTTTCCTCAATCTCTACAAAAGATTTTACTGTTTCAGCATTAGGATTTTTGACATGTGGCTTAAAAGGAAGGCCACCAGAGTTAATGGATTGCTTTAGAAAAATTTTCACCGCCTCTCCAATAGTCATTCCCATATCGCCAAACAGAGCTTCTGCATCTTGTTTTACATCAGCAGGAATTCTTAACCTTATATCTACTATACTCATAATATCCTCATTTATACCTAAATAAGTACATATATTAGTATATATTGCGGCTACCGTCAATCATTTTTAGATTTATATACTATAAATAACCTTAAAAAAGCCATGTGTATCTAAGAAATCCGATAGGCCATTTAAAAATGGACTTGGCATTACCTAAGTTTGTTATAGTGAAGAACAGATAAAGCTTGAAATATTTTTTAGCTTTGCACTAAATTTAATATCATTTCTAACGCAATTTGGCATGCTTGCGTTCGTATGTGATCTCTGTCACCCTTTAGTTGATGAGTATAAGTTTTTACTTCTTTATCAGTCGCAACGCCAAAACAAACTATACCAACTGGTTTAGTTGGAGTCCCACCGTATGGCCCAGCAACGCCTGTAATGGAAACTGCTATATCGCTATTTGTAATTTTTTTACAGCCCAGCGCCATTTCTTTTGCAATGAATTCAGAAACAGCACCATATTTAGTCAATGATTCCGAAGAAACTGAGAGTAATTTTATTTTTGCTTCATTGCTGTAGCTAACAATGCCAGAAGTAAAATAGGAGGAAGCTCCTGGAATTGATGTAAGATATGAGGAAAGCATCCCTCCAGTACAAGATTCTGCAACTGAAATAGTTCTTCCCTTACTTGCTGCTTTTATTTCTTTGACTAGCTCTATCATAAATTAACCTGAGTTTGGTATGAGAAATATTGTAATAGTATTATATATCTTATATCAAACTGGAAAGTTACTAAAGGAAGAGTATCAAACGTAAAAATGTTCGTCAAGAGCCAAACTCATGTTAATTAGCTTTAGCTTTAAACTAAACCTAGCTTTTACTAAAAAAATTGCCTAAAATTGTGTATATCTCTTATCCTAAACTGATGGTATTATATCTTATTAGGATAATACAAAAAAAACATCTGTATGCGCATATTTAATCTCATGGTTAGCAGAGATCTTGGGGGAATTCAGCAAGCATATTTAGACTATAATGAGGCTCTTGAAAATGATGGCCATGAGGTAATCAATATTTCAAGCGCTTATGCCCAAATAAATGATCAACTTAGTGACTCAATCAAGCTTCCTACGCTGACTTCGTGGTGTATTATATCAAAAATATATTTAAGAATTTTGGTAGCAATATATAAGCCTGACGTAATTATAGCGCACGGCGGAAGGGCAATAAATTTTGCGGCTGCTTTAAACCCAAGATCGGTAAAGCTAATTGGTGTTGCGCATAATTATAGCTATAAGCGTCTCGCGAAATGTGATTATGTAATCGTAATTACTGATCATCTAAGACAATATATGACAAGTAATGGTTACGATAGTACCAGAATATTTCAAATACCAAACATGCTTCGAATCAACCTGAAATACAAGGAGTCGGAATTTCATAAACCAGTAGTAATTGGTAGCTATGGTCGATTTGTCAAACAAAAGGGATATGAGTATCTTTTAGAAGCCGTAGCACTGCTTAAAAACCGAGGGTATGCTGTTAGGTTAGTACTTGGAGGCAGTGGTGAAGATAAGAGGCAGCTAATGAATAAAGCCAAAAAAATAGGCATAGATAATATCACGGTTTTTCCTGGTTGGATTAAGGACAAAGAGAGGTTTTTTGAAGAAATAGATATTTTCTGTCTGCCATCTATTCATGAACCTTTTGGTATAGTACTACTTGAAGCAATGGAGTATTCCAAGCCGATAGTATCGACAAAATGTGAAGGGCCAACTGAAATATTGAATCATGATGTTGACGCCCTATTAGCCGCAGTGAATTCATCAGAGGATTTAGCTGATAAGTTAGCTGATTTTATTGATAATCCCCAAAAAGCCAAAGATTGTGCAAAATTATCATATTCAAAACTATGCTTAAAATATGATATAAAAATAGTATCAAAGCACCTAGGAAAGGCTTTAGTAAAGTATATATTGGATAAGGAACATAGAAACACCCCTCATGATAAGCGACCACAAGGAAACCAGGCAATCTAGAAACGTTAGCCAAAATAGTTCCATTGCCACGTCATCACTCAAGTGCTTCTTCTCATTACGGGTATCGCGGGATTTAATCCTTTATTTAATTCAATATATTTTATTAATAACAAATCTCTTCAATATTCATACCTCATACTGTCGTCATTAAATCTTTCACAAATTGACTATTTTCTTCATTATTCTTCATTGTCTCCTGTTAATTCTATTATTGTAGACTCCTGAATAAGAGACGAGTTATTTATTTCAATTTTCTCTTCTTTTTTTTCTTTCTCTTTTTTATTTTGGTCTTTTTTGTTAAAAGATGGCGGAACTTTAATTATCGGTTTATAAATCCTACTATCAGACTCACGAGGAGTGTCACCAAAAAAGTCATCTATTTGAGTAGAAAATTTTTTGTCTTGTTGTATTATTTGCTCTTTTCTCTCATCTTTGCTAAACATAAATTGTGCTATTTTGCCAAAAACAAAGAGAGCTTTTTTGCCTAAATTATCGCGATTATCTGCAATTAATTTATCCCCATCGCTATTAGTTTGCAGAGCATTCTGAGAAAAATTGTTATTAAATTCTTTGATTGTAGGAGAGCTTTTATCTTCTGTTATTGTGAAACTGGTGGTTGTGTTCTCTTTGAGTTGTTGCAAAAATTTAGGGTGTGGAGTTGATTTTTTTATTTCTTTTGAATTTGTATTTTTTATTTTTATTAGATCTTTATCTTTATCACCTTTATCATCTTCAAATTCTAGAGTATCGCTATCTATTATTGAAAGGAGATTTGGTTTATTGTCTGAGTTACCGTTTTTTAAAGAGGTCATTTTATGTGAAAAAGATTCGTCGTTTGTAAGCGTTATTACAATTTCTGCCTGTGATTCGGCGCGGGTTTCTTTTGTGGTGATTTTAATAGAAGTGTCTTGTTTATCTTGAAATTTAGTTTTTATGCTCACATAAGCTATTGTTGCCAAGGAAGCCAACGCTGAAATTGAGGCAATAATTATTGAAGTAATATTTGCTGGAGTCATGATATATGCTACCTTATTAATTTGCAGGTAAATTATTTTTCTTCTACATTTTTTAACTGTAGTAATGAAGTAGGCTGCTTTAATGTAGGAGCAATAATATTTTCTTCAGTTCTTTGGTTTTTCATCTTAACTATAGTTTTTTTCTCAGTCTTAGTTGAAAGCACTTAATCTATGTGAGCCCAGCTACAACCGATACTTCCCCAGCCATGCATGGCTATCACTATTATTGCACAACCAACCATACTTTATCTTCTCAGGTTTAAATTTGTAG
>CANNHR010000024.1 GCA_947505405.1 Rickettsiales bacterium | reverse complement strand
GACAAAACAGAACAAACTATCGTAATCTATATTCATTAGGGTAATCTTTATTGATTGAAAACTCTAGAATACCCTAATATCTTCAGCTATTCAGCTCCTTTCTTAAACACAGTTGGGGTAAAGATAATTAATAATCAAACGCAAGAATTTATTTAATTAATGTTAATGTATCGTTAAGTAGTTGTATTAACCTTCCGAAGTTAAAAAGCCTTCTGGTTTAGCTTGATTGGATAAGTTCTTCTCTCTCAAACCTACCCAAATTACCATTATAGAACCTAAACAAGCACATATTGGTACAATACTAAGCGAGTATTTGTAAGCATGAATATCATATACTCTAAGGCCAGAGTCATCCAAAGTTCCTGCCCAAAACATATCCATTATTTTACCTATAGCCGTATGAAAAAATGAACCACCCAACATGTTAATGCAATTCAAAAAGGCAACGGTAACACCCAAATTCTTAGGTGCTACAAGGTTAGATCCAGCCGAAAACACAATAACTTGATAACAACACATAATACCAATTACAAAAAACAGGCAAGAAAGCATTAATGGGTTATATGCTTTACTCTGTAATAATAAGACAAGGGCAAGCGCCATAATAAATCCGCACATTCCAATAACTGAGTAATTACCAAATTTTTTACTGCACACAGCAAGCAATGGTCCCCCAAAAAGCATGCCAAAAAATATAAATGATATAAGTCCAGCTGCATCTCCCTTGTTTAAGCCATAGGCAGTCATTAAATATGGCACCCCCCAAACATCAGCAAATCCTTCTAATGAGCCAACCATCAACAGATTAGAAAGTGCCAAATACCAAATAAAAGGAGAAGCAAGAATAACCTTAAAGTTTGCTATTTTGAACTGATCTTCCGACGCAGGGCCTTTTACATTTCTTGGTGAACGTAAGGCAAGATATGTTGCAAGGCCGATCATTATTGATATGAAGGCTAAAGCTAAAGCAACGCCTTGCCAACTATAGGTTTCTATCAATATACTCACAGGTTTACCTCCATAGATTGCACCCGTAAGCCCAAAAGTGAATGAAAAACCTACCATTCGTGCATATTGCGCCTTAGGGAACCATTCCGATACCACCTTCGAAACACCTAAAAAACCTACTGCTGATCCAGCTCCTATCAAAAATCTACTTAATAATGCCAAATAGAAGTTAGTCGTGTAGGTAAACATTAAAGTAGCAAGCCCACAAAGCACAGCAAATATGAAAATAATGTGTCGTGCACTAAATCGATCTAGTAAAATTGCAACTGGAATTTGCATCCCAGAATAGCCATAATAATAAAACGCTGCTAGTAGTCCAAAATGACTAGCATCTATAGAAAATTGATCCATGATTTGATGCATCATCAGACCTGGCCAAAGGCGAAAAATAAATTGATGAGCAAAAAAAAGTAATGGAAAAAGCCACATAAAAAATGGCAAATATTTATGTCCTAGAGTAAGCATATGCAACCTCATTGTATGAATGAATGTAAAATTAAAATTTTAGTAATAAAAGATGAGCGTGAGGGTATGTATCGGCCTCAGCCGATAATAATAAGAGAAATAATAGTGATGCTAAAACGGTTATAGAACATCGGATTAATTAAACACATTTATAAGTTTTAGGTTACAAAACCGTAATCATTGTGGCACAGTTCATTCATAAAGTCAATAGTCACTTCATTTATTCTATCGGACTTGAGACTTTACATCACTAACGTTGACAAAAGGCAGAATTAGCAGCAGCTAATTTTACTAAGTGTACAAAAATATTATGGAATTGCTGAGAATGTTTTTGCATAAAACAGCCTCTCGATGTCATTCCCGCTCCAGGCGGGAATCCATGACAAAACAGCTAAGAGACTAGATTCCCGCGCCTCGCGCAGAATGACAATAAGGGATAGGAAAACCTCTATAAAGCATTTTCGGCGGAGAGACTATCTATTATAATTCTCTGACCATTTCTTGTTTGCCGCTATGAAGTAAGGGTTTACAAACCCCTCTTTTGCATATTTCAACTCGAAGTCCGATACAGTACAAACTGATCCTCCAGATGCGATTACAAGCGCATGCCCAGCAGCTGTATCCCATTCCATAGTTGGGCCGAATTTAGGATAAACATCTCCCGCTCCTTCGGCGATCATACATAACTTAATAGAGCTCGGCACTGCAATAATTTCAGAGAATTCGTTTTCTTTTAAATAATTTTCCGTTTCAGAGTTAAAGTGATGAGAACTAACGACAGCCACAAATCCATCTTGTTTGTGCTGATTCTTAGCTACAATTTGACCATTCTCTTGGATACAAAGATTCTTATTCTCATCAGTAAAATAAAGCCGATCTTTAGCTGGCAGATAAACAAACCCATAAGTTGGTATTTTATTATCTATCATTGCTATATTTATAGTAAAACTATCGTTGTTTTTTATAAAACTTCTTGTTCCATCAATTGGATCAATAAGCCAAAATTGTTTTTTATCTGCTATATCAAATAATGGCCTTTCTTCACAAATAATAGGTACAGATGGCATGATTTCCAACAGCTTGGTAAATATATAATGACTGATTTGCGTATCTGCATTAGTAACAGGCGAGTTGTCTTCTTTAGTTTTTATCTCAAGGCCTTGATCCCTAACCTCAATAGCAATTTTACCAGCTACTGTTATTATTTCTTTTACTTTCTCAATAAGCCGCTTGTCCATTTTGTCTCTACTATTTATCTCTTATCCTATACAATAAGTTAAATTACTATAGAACACGATGTTTTAAACTAGCAATATAGGTATTGGACAGCAAATAAGCAACTGTCATCGGCCCAACTCCGCCTGGGACTGGTGTAATATATTTTACATGATCTTTTACAGCCTGAAAATAGACATCACCTACCATTACATACTTATTTTCTAAAACTAAGCGATTAATGCCCACATCTATAACTACAGCATTAGAATTAAAATATTCTTTTGTAAGAAATTGAGGTTTACCAATTGCTGACACTACAATATCAGCTCTTGATGTGATAGATGCCAAATCTTTAGTTCTAGAATGACAAATTGTAACACTACAATCTTCTTTAAGAAGTAACGCCGCGAGGGGTCGGCCTACAATATTAGATCTACCAATTACCACGACATTTTTGCCTACTAAATCGTCAACGCAAGATTTGATTAATGTAAGACAACCTCTTGCAGTACATGGCACGAAGCCATGCTTAAATGGGCTATACAATAAACCTATATTTATCGGATGAAATCCGTCTACATCTTTATCAGGATGCACTGCTATTATTACTTTCGCTTTGTCGATATGATCTGGCAATGGAAGTTGAATAATGATTCCAGAAATTTCTGGATCTTCATTCAGCCTACTAATCTCAGTTAAAAGCACTTTTTCTGGAAGGTTGTTATCGAATTGTTTAAGCTCAGTTAATATACCAACTCTTAGCGCAGCTCTAATTTTATTTTGAACATATAATGCACTAGCTGGATCATCTCCAACTAATATTATAGCAAGTTTAGCAGGTCTAAATCCTTGTTTCTTATCGCTCTCAATCTTGACCTTTAAATCCGCCAGTATTGTTTCGCTAATTTTTTTACCATCTATTATAATAGCTTCTTTTATCACAGCTCTACTTTGTTAATTTTAACTGGCGTTATAGTCATCCTGAACTTGTTTGAAGCTTGCGCCTGCCTTTGGCCTAGGATCTCAGAAAACAGAAAGAGATCCCGGATCAAGCCCGGGATTGTATAGTTCATCAATTCGGTTCTAATAGCTGTGTTCATGTGCATAATTTTTGCTCAAATGCTATACTGAATCTCCTGCAACCCTTACAATATCTGCTCCACAATTCATCAACTTTTTTTCTAAAGACTGATATCCTCTGTCCAAATGATATACTCTTCTTACTTTTGTTTCTCCTTGAGCGCAAAGCCCCGAGATAACGAGAGAAACTGAAGCTCTTAAATCGCTGGCCATTACTTCTGCTCCAGTTAATTTTTTTACCCCATGAACCACAGCATTATTTCCATTAATTATAATATTCGCTCCCATTCTACACAATTCTGGAGCATGCATAAATCTATTCTCAAAAATATTCTCTGAAACAATCGATACTCCATCAGAAAGTGTCATAAAACTCATGAACTGAGCTTGAAGATCAGTGGCAAATCCAGGATATGGCTGTGTGGAAATATTAACTGGCTTGATTACACCTTGATGCCTAACACGAATATAATTTTTGCCACATTCTATCTGAGAACCGGCTTCTTTCATTCGCTCAGCAAGATTTTCTATTATATCGTAACTAATTCCTCTGAGCGTAACATCGCCGCGAGTTGCTGCAACAGCTAGCATATACGTACCAGCCTCAATTCTATCTGGAATAACTCTGTGAGTTGCTCCATGTAATTTTTTCTTACCAACAATCCTGAGTTCACTCGATCCAACACCCTCTATCTCTGCGCCCATTTTTATAAGACAATGACACAAATCTGAAATCTCAGGCTCTCTAGCACAGTTTGTAAAGTACGATTCACCTTCTGCAAGAACTGCAGCTAGTATAGCGTTTATCGTTGCCCCAACAGAAGGTTTTATAAAAGCAAAATGACATCCTTGCAGCCTACCCTTACGGTTAGCATGAATATATCCATCTTTAATTTTTATTGTTGCTCCAAGCGCTTCCATAACAGCAATATGCAAATCAACTTGCCTTGCGCCTATTGCACAGCCACCAGGTAGCGATACTTTCGCTTTACCAAATCTTGCCAGTAGCGGCCCAAGAACCCAAATTGACGCTCTCATCTTACGGACAATATCATAAGGAGCTATGTAATTCCCTACATTAGAAGAGGATAAATTTAAAGAATAGCTGTCATCTTCAGACTCTGCCAAAGTGACAATAGACCCGTGATTTTCTAATAAAGTCTTCATGGTTGCGATATCTGACAGCTTTGGTACTCGACTAAGCTGCAAAGTTTCCTCTGTCAGTAACGAAGCTGCCATAATTGGTAGTGAAGCATTTTTAGAGCCACTAACATTTATTTCACCAATAAGAGGCTTTCCACCTTTTATTAAAATACTATCCATATAATACCAATTCTTGAGACCCCGGGTCAAGCCCGGGATGACTTTAAAACACACGCGGTTATCCTGAACTTGATTGAAGCTTGCACCTGCCTTCGTTTTAGTCATCCTGAGCTTGACTCAGGATCTCATTTCGCTGCCCCAGATCCCGGATCAAGTCCGGGATGACTCTTATTACTGATGCTGGCGTTTTAAATTTAAATCAACCAACTAGAGTTTATTTTTTGCCTTCTTTTTCTCCAAGTGCTGCACCTAAAATATCACCGAGGCTTGCACCACTATCAGTAGAACCGTACTCTTTAATTGCTTTCTCACGTTCATCAATTTCTAAAGCTTTAATTGATAAATTTAATCTACGACTACTTTTTTCAATAGAAACAATCTTAGCATCAATCCTATCACCTTCAGCAAATCTTTCTGATTTTTGCTCTGATCTTTCTGCGGAAAGGTCAATTTTCTTAATAAAACCAGTAGCATTATCGTCAACACTTACTTCAACTCCATCATTGTTTGTACTGATTACTACACAAGTTACAACCATGTTTTTTTTGTAAGTATCGACAACAACAGCTTGATCAAGCTCTTCTGTAAGCTGCTTAATGCCTAGCGCTACTCTATCTTTTTCTATATCTATATTAAGAACCTTACACTCAACCTCATCGCCCTTATTATAGTTCTTCAACAACTCTACTCCATCATTTTTCCAACTAATATCAGATTCATGAATCATTCCATCTGTGTTCTCATCTAGAGCCACAAACATACCAAAATCGGTAATGTTTCTAATTGGTGCTTTGATAATACTACCAACAGGATACTGCTCTGCAAATTTAACAAGGGGGTTATTTTGGCATTTTTTAATACTTAAAGAAATTCTGTGTCTGTCAGTGTCAACATCAAGGATAATAAATTCAACTTCTTGACCTATATTCAGCAATTTTTTAGGATTTTGACTTGACTTACCCCAAGCAATTTCAGAAGAATGAACCAAGCCTTCGATGCCATCTTTAAGTTCGATAAATACGCCATAATCAGCAATATTAGTAATTTTACCGGACATGACTTTGCCAATTGGAAATTCTTCGGTAATATTTTCCCATGGGTTTGCATCAAGCTGCTTCATACCAAGAGAAATTCTCTTAGTTTCTTCATTGAACTTAATCACCATAACTTTTACATCTTGTCCAAAGGTAAGAACTTCAGAAGGGTGATTAATTCTGCTCCAAGAAATATCTGTTACATGCAGTAATCCATCTACACTTCCAAGATCAACGAATGCACCGTAGTCCGTAATATTCTTAACAACACCATCAAGAACATCGCCTTCTTTAATATTAGCAAGCATTATTTCTCTTGCTTCAGACCGTGACTCTTCAAGAATTGCTTTCCTTGAAACAACAATATTACCAAGCTTTCTATCCATTTTAAGAATTTGGAAAGGCTGTGGTATACCCATGAAAACTGTTGGATCTTTGATAGGTCTAACATCTGCTTGACTACCTGGTAAGAAAGCAATAACGCCGTCTAAATCAACTGTAAAGCCACCTTTAACTCTACCAAATATGGTCCCAATAATATTTTCAGTCTTCTCAAATACTCTCTCAAGCTTAATCCACGACTCTTCACGAATTGCTTTTTCACGACTAAGGATAGTTCCTCTTCTACCCTCAACTTTCTCTACATATACATCAACAATATCTCCAACTTTAGGAAGCTCCTGCCCCCTTATCAGTTGAAATTCACTAACGGCAATTCTGCCTTCATTTTTTAACCCTACATCAACAACGATAACTTCAGAAGTAGTTTCTACTACTTGGCCTTTTACTACGGAACCTTCTTTTACGTGTGAAGTGGTTACAGTTTCAAGTAGTTTCGCGAAATCTTCGTCTGAGGGGGCAACATTAGCAAGTTGAGGAACAAATCTTTTTTTTATGGTCATAACAATTCATGTGAACAACTAAATAAAATGCCAAATTTAGTTATATTTAAAGTTAACAAAATTAAGTAAATCAATGGCACTTAACTATGATGATTTACTAACAATATCTTTTATTTTCTGGACTACTTGATTTGGAGTGAGATTAGTTGTATCAATAATATAGGCATCACTTGCCGGTACTAGAGGTGCCACCTTGCGAAACATATCTCGCTCATCCCTGCTCCTCAAGAGATCCAAAACGTCGCTGAGTATACAATCTTTTCCAGCCATGCGCAACTGTTTATATCTGCGCATTGCTCTTACTTCAGCAGGCGCGGTAATAAAGATTTTCAAGTCTGCATTTGGGGCAACAACCGTTCCAATATCTCGCCCCTCCATAATTATCCTGGGAGTTGTTTGAATTAGTTTTTTTAAGTAAAGACCGAGATTTTGGCGAACCGATGGTAATACTGAGAGCTTTGATGCAAAATCTCCTATTATCTCAACGTTAAGATCTACGCCTTTAGTGCTTGAAATAATATCTGCATTTCGTGAAAGTTCTATAATCGCTGCCTCATCATCTGCAGCAATATTTTTTTGCAAACAAATATACGCAAGCCCTCTATAAACAATACTAGATGGTATATAAGTCATGGCAAACTCTTTTGCAATCAAAGACCCTATATGCCCCTTGCCAGAAGCAGAAGGACCGTCTAACGCCACAACAAAGTTCAAATTATTATTGTATGCCTTATCAAGTAAACTCATCAAATAACCGCATTTTTCTTATGTTTTTATGATGTTTTTTACCTTTTGGCAAATTAAATTCTTGAAGTTTAATAAAATTAAGAGTAAAAAAACTTGATCCATATATCCAAAACTGGCGTTATAGGTAATTAACTATATAGAAGTCCATATATTAGGGCGATTAGCTCAGTTGGTTAGAGCGCTACGTTGACATCGTAGAGGTCGGAAGTTCGAGTCTTCTATCGCCCACCATTCACTATTTTTATCCAAATTCACGAACATGTCAAACGGTGGACGCTGCGGCACGGACTAGCTTCTGGCCGTTTAATTTTACTGTCGATAGTACTAAATTTATAAGTTGTCCACTTCTACCTCATCATCAATGAAATTTCTCAACTTATTTAAACCAAAGCCTGCACCTATTGTAAAGCGCAAATACGAGGCCGCTGTCACGAGCAGACTAACTAGTGATTGGCTGAGTTCTCCTGCTTCAGCAGACTCTGAGCTCTATAGAGATTTAAAGACACTGCGCAGTAGATCAAGGGATCTTTATATTAATAACGATTATACACGGCGGTTCTTAAAACGTACTTCAACTAATGTTATAGGATCAAGCGGTATAAGCTTGCAAGTTAGAGCACTATACTGAAATTCTTACACACTAGCTATTTTTTAGGAGCATTAATGGGTAGTTTTCTCCTGTAGGCCTGCCAAAGAAAGTACGCTGCAGGTACAACAAGCATAGATAATAAGGGAGCAGTGATCATACCCCCTAACATAGGAGCTGCAATTCTTTTCATCACATCTGATCCTGTACCGTAACCCATCATGATTGGAAATAGACCTGCAAGAATGATGGCAACAGTCATGGATTTCGGGCGAACGCGCATTACAGCTCCCTCAATTATGGCCTGTTTCAAATCTTCTACGGAATTTAATTTTCCCCTCTTTTCATAATCTTTGATGGCCATATTTAAGTAGATTAGAAGAACAACACCAAATTCAGCCGTGATACCCGCAAGGGCAATAAATCCTACATCAACAGCCACAGAGATATTAAACCCAAGCCAATAAATCAGCCAAATCCCTCCAATAAAAGCAAAAGGAAGCGTTGCCATAATTAGCAAAGGTTCCACCCAACGATGAAAAATACCATATAAAAGTAATAAGATACTTATTAAGGTGAAAGGAACAATGAAAAGCATTCTTTGATTAGCTCTCTGCATAGATTCATATTGTCCTGCCCAAGTTAAAGAATAGCGTGGTGGCGTTTTTAAGTGTGTTTTAAGTAGCTTTTGAACCTCTTGGATATAGGAACCTATATCTCTATTGCGTACATCAATGTAAACCCATCCACTGGGACGTGCATTTTCAAGGCGTAATGTTGTTGGGCCATTTACTAACTGGATAGTGGTCACAGTTTCAAGTGGGATCAGTGCTTTCAAGGGTGTCAAGATAGGAAATTGACGTATTTTATTGATTGAATCACGCCAATCCAAAGGGTAGCGAACGTTAATTGGATAGCGCTCAATGCCTTCAACGCTTTCTGTAATCGTTTCACCGCCAATGGCCGTATTAATCACTTCTTGAATATCACTAACATTTAATCCATAACGTGCAGCTTCCGAGCGTTTAATAGAAATATCAAGATAACGCCCTCCTTCAAGCCTTTCAGCAAACACAGAGCCTGTTCCAGGAATATCTCTTAATAAATCTTCAATTTTTTTGGCAAGAGATTCTATGGTTTTCAACTCTGGACCTGTTATCTTGATACCTAAAGCGCCTTTGATGCCTGTTGATAACATTTCAATACGATTACGGATGGGCTGTACCCATACATTCACAAGTCCAGGAATTTTAACGGTCTCATCAAGTTCAGCAATTAACTTGTCCAACGTCATTCCAGGCCGCCACTGTGATGGGTCTTTAAGCTGAACAGTCGTTTCAAGCATCTCAAGAGGTGCTGGATCAGTCGCTGTTTCGGCACGTCCCATCTTACCAAAAACTGTTTTGACTTCAGGGATTTGTGCAATCAACTTATCTGTTTGCTGTAATACTTGGCTCGCTTTTCCAATCGAAATGCTCGGGAAAGTGCTTGGCATGTAAAGTAAATCACCTTCCTGAAAAGGTGGCATGAATTCAGAACCCATCTTCGCCATAGGGTAAAATGTGATTCCAAATAGAGTTAAGGCTATCGCCAAGACTGTTTTAGGGTATTGAAGTACGGGTTGTATCGCCTTGTGATAGAGTTTTATCAAAAAACGGTTAAGGGGATTTTTTTCTTCAGGGGGAATAGTGCCTTTAATACAAAAAACAGTTAAGGCCGGAACAAGCGTAATTGATAACCCAGCAGCCGCTGCCATTGCATATGTTTTTGTATAGGCTAAAGGTGAAAATAAAAGCCCTTCTTGCCCTTGAAGCGCAAAAATTGGTAAAAAACTTATGGTAATAATAAGTAAGCTAAAAAATAAAGGGGGCCCTACTTGAATAGCGGCCTGGCGAATAATGCTCATATGCTCACCTTGAGAGGGGACTTTTCCAGGATTTTTGTGTTGCCATCTCTCAAGGTGTTTATGAATATTCTCGACCATGACAATCGCAACATCAACCATGGCACCAATCGCAATGGCAATGCCTCCTAACGACATAATGTTGGCTGTGATTCCTTGGTAATACATCACAATAAATGCGGTCAAAATGCCTATTGGAAGGGTGAGAATCACAACAAAAGCAGATCGGAGGTGCAACAAGAAAGCTAGACACACTAAGGCGACGACAAAACTTTCTTCAAAGAGTTTTTCGAATAAATTCTTAACGGATCGTTCAATAACTCCAGAACGGTCATAAGTGGTAACAATCTCAACACCTTCAGGCAAACTAGTCTTTAAAGCTTCGAGCTTATCCTTCACAGCTTGAATCGTTTCAAGAGCGTTTTTTCCGGAACGCATTACAATAATGCCTCCGACCACTTCACCTTGACCGTTCAGTTCTGCAATCCCTCGCCTGAGTTGAGGTCCCAGCTGAACGCGTGCGACATCTTTAAGAAGAAGTGGCGTCCCGTTTTGGCTAACACCCACTGGAATATACTCAACATCGTTAAGTGAACGAATAAACCCATCTGTCCGCAAGATATATTCAGACTCAGCAATTTCAAGAACGGAACCTCCGCCGACATTATTCGCACCTT
This sequence comes from Rickettsiales bacterium, assembly GCA_947505405.1. Lineage (GTDB taxonomy): Bacteria > Pseudomonadota > Alphaproteobacteria > Rickettsiales > Rickettsiaceae > Megaera_A. Next base: position 8,717 of record CANNHR010000024.1, on the reverse strand, counting down.
TCACTTTAGACATGATCTCATTCAACGATAGTCCTAAGGCCCTTATGGCATAAGGATTGAGGATGATTTGGTATTCTTTGGTCATACCTCCAAGTGTTGCAACTTCAGCAACCCCTGGCAGTATTCTTAGTTCATATTTTAAAAACCAGTCTTGAAGACTTCGTAACTGTGAGATATCCATTTTTCCGGTACGATCCACAAGCGCATATTCAAAAATCCAACCAACACCAGTTGCATCAGGTCCAAGTTCAGGGCGAACACCTTGAGGGAGTCTGCCCGCGGCTTGACTTAGATATTCAAGCACGCGAGACCTTGCCCAATACAAATCTGTCCCAGGCTCAAAGAGTATATAGACGAAGGAATCTCCAAAGTAGGAATAGCCTCTCACTGTTTTAGCAGCAGGAACAGCCATCATCGTTGTGGAGAGAGGATAAGTGATTTGTTCTTCAACCACCTGAGGCGATCGTCCAGGATAGCTTGTTTTCACAATGACTTGAACATCTGACAAATCAGGTATCGCATCCACAGATGTTTTGGTGACTATATAAATACCCCAACCCAAAATAAAGGAAGCAACCAATAGGACAACTTTGCGATAGTCTAAAGACCATGTGATAATACGAGCAATCATGAACCGTGTCTCTCTGCATGTGAGACAGGAGAACTATCCAGACGTTGCAACGCCGATTTTAAACTGATTTCAGAATCAAGTAGAAATTGTGCTGAGGTAACAATCTTTTCCCCCTTATTAAGCCCAGAAATGATTTGTATATGAGTGTCATTTTCCATACCTGTAACGACTTGGCGAGGTTCAAACCTTCCTCTGCCCAAAGAAACAATAACATGCTGTGTACCTTTATCCCAAATGACAGCTTCTTTTGGAATGTTTAAGGTATTTTTGGGTGAGAGTACAATCTCAACAGCAACATATGCATTTGGTTTAAAAAAAGAATCTTGGTTTTTCAAACTAATTCGTACCTTTGTTGTGAGAGACACAGGGTCAATTTCTGGGTAGATGTAATCAATTTTTCCTCGCCATATTTGGTTTGGGGATTGGGGGAGAAAAACCTTCACCTCTTGATCTGGTTTTACAAAATCTGATTGTGCAGGAAATACTTCCGCGATAACCCAAACCTCTGATAGGTCTGTAATGCTCATGATGGTTGTCTCTGGCTTAACCCACATGCCTTCACGAATATTAAGGCTGTCGATATACCCTTTTTGAGGAGAGTAGATTGTGATGAGCACACTATCCTTCTTTGTTTTCTTAAGTTGTTCGATCTGCTTTTCAGGGACTCTTAGAGATCTTAGCTTTCCTAAGAACACTTCTTCATCGATCTTTGTGTTTCTTGAATTTAATGAAAGTAGGTATTCTTTTTGAGCCAATCTCAGATCGCGAGAATAAATATCAAAAATGGGTTGATCTTTTTCAATGAGCTGCTGAGATTTCTTTGTATGAATTTTCTCGATAAAACCATCTACATAAGGATGAATATGAGAAATTTTATCTTCATCTGCTTTAATGATGCCAAATGTTCGAATAACTTGGCTAAGCATCCCTTCTTCAACGCTAGCCGTACGGACTCCCAAATTATTAATCACTGCCGAGGATATTTTGATGGAGGAAGATTGTCCTTTTGTCGTATTTGTTATCCCTTCTTCATAAACCGGGACAAGATCCATGTTCATGCGTGATTTACCTGCGCCCTCATAATGTATTTGCGGTTCCATAGGATCAATCCAATACATAATTTTTTTAGAAGAAGATGAAGGTTGTATTGCAGTAGAAGAAAATAAATAATTCTTAAATATCCATGATGAGAAAATAACTATAATGATAGTCGCTATTAGTAAGATTGACCTCCGACCCCTTAGTAACAATCTTTTATACAATTCAATCATCTTTTGCCTCGAGAAAAATTTCTAATAATCTTCTATGCAATATTATCGCCCCTTCTTTACTGTCAGCTCCTACAAAAAAGTACTCATTATTTTGTAGTCTCCATCATGAATTGTTTTATTAACCCTAAAAAGATATTTCTTGTAATTTCATCAGACGGTTTGCTCTCTGATGTCATTTGAATTAGCGATAACTCTTCAACTGCTTTAGGGCTAGCTTGATCATAATATTTATCCCATGTTTCTTGATCTAAATCTGTTTTTAATGTAGATAAACCAATCCATGCAAATTCCAATAATATTTGCGCTTTAAGTTTTTTCAATGTTTGTAATTCTTGATCAGTCGGCTCTCGCCCGTAGTAAGCCTTAAGGAAAACATTTGCTAATTCATCATTTAACCCGTACCATGCACAAACATGAGCAACTTCTTTTCGAAGGTCGCCAATCCCCGATAATTCCCAGTCTAGTAAAATAATTTTATCATTATTTAGTAAGACATTTCTCAAATTTGGATCATTGTGTAACATGGATTTTTTAATTGGAAGCTTGTTAACTTCCTCATTAATTTTTATCCAATAGCTATAGGCTTTTTTAAGCACAGACGGCCCAATAATTTTACCTTTTTCCTTTGAAGCTGATTCATACCATTTTTTACCAAATGTAAATTGGGTAAATTCCTGATAATCTTTTTTAGGAGGATTAGCCTTATGGACTTTGGATAAAATAATCCCAAGGTCTTGTAAGATTTTTTTATTTTTAGTATCTTTTAACTCAAGTGTTTTACCTTCAGCAAATTCTGATAAAATATAATAATAATTATCATGATCAATTAAATAATTTTTTGGTCCAAATCCATTAAGACCAGCCCACTGGAAAGAATTGCTGATTATTTTTCGCTGCTCTAGGCTATGACTATCTCTCGTGAATCTTAGAACATAGTTTTTGTCAGAAATATTTATTTTAAAAAGAGCATCCGAAGAAAAACCTCCTTTTAACATTGAGATTTTTATAGTAGCAATGTCGCTATTTAATTCTCCGCTCTGCAAAGCTTTTATAAATGATTTCCATGGAAATTTAGGATAATTCTCTTCCGCTTCGACGAGCGAAAATTCGTCTACTGTTTTCCTCTGGTTAGCTTGGGCAGCAGATGAGTATGTCAATATTAAGAAAAATATTGCAAATATTAGTATTTTTGATTGCTGAAACATTTATACTAACCTGTTTAATTAGAAACGCTATCAAGGACTATAATCAAATATAGCTTCATAAAATTATTAATGTAAATCAACGGGTTAAATCATGTTTTAAATAGATTATCTCTATCACATAAATGCATCCTATTAATGAAGATTAAATATACCTAGCCAGAGAATAGCAACACAATAACATGTTAAATGATTTTTAAATATCTAAGCGGTATTGAACTGACTTGTAATTACTTATATTCACAATTACACTAATTAGTAACAGGTATAGTAAGTTACTTATAGATTTAAGAACGCCACTGTAATCGCTGCATTTATTAATGAGCTTCTTCTTTTTGGTGCCATTGGTGGTATTGCGGGAGTCTTTTCAGAGATTGGAGCATCAACAGCCTGTTGCTTCAGGTGCTATTATTGTGGCGGCGGCTATAGGAGTATTTATTAACAACAGATTAACTGCTTACTTTTTTCTACATGATAATAAACATGCAGATATTAATCTAAAAGGAGCATTTTTACATATGGCTCTTGATGCATGCGTGTCTTTAGGAGTTGTTATAGGTGGCTTTATTATTCTTTGGAAATCTTGGATGTGGATTGATCCTTTAATTAGTTTTGTGGTTATTGGGGTAGTTATGATCAGCTCATGGAAACTATTTAAAGAGTCTCTTAATCTAATGCTTATGGCCGTTCCAACTACCATTAATTTAGACTCGTTGAAACAAATATTTGTTGGAATAAAAGGGATAATTAACTATCATGACTTACATGTATGGCCAATTAGCACCACTGAAACAGCTTTATCGGCTCATTTAGTCGTGAGCGCAAAATCTTTTACTGATACTTTTGCAAAAGATCTAGAAGAAAGTTGCCAAACAAATTGTGAATGAGGTAATAAACATTGTTTTATTTAATCAAAACTATAATTACCGCCCTTCTTATTGTTACTATAACAGAGGTCAGTAAATTAAATGTGCAACTAGGTGGTTTAATCAAATCACTGCCATTAATATCAATTATCAGCTTTATATGGATTTATTTCGACACGCAAGATACAAAACTCATTGCTGATTTATCTGTAAGCACGTTATGGTATGTGGTACCCACTCTACCGCTGTTTTATGTTTTTTATATTCTTTTAAACAAAGGGTGGGGATTTTATACAGCACTATTTTTATCTATTTTAACAATTTTACCAGGTTATATAGTTGTAACCAAAATTTTGAATGGTTAAAATTATTTCCTTCATTAATGAGAATGCACATTACTCGAGTTTTTACCTTTCGGCATTTCGTGAGATTCAGGAGGAGTTGTAGAATGCTGCATATTGCCGCCATGAGCACCTGGCATTGCGCCTCCTCCAATATGTTCATGAGCATCAGTATTTGGCAATGACATCACTCCTAAACCGTATCGATAAACCGCTTCCGCGCCTTTCCATCCTGTGATTGACAAAAGTAAGGTAGCGATAACTAAACATCCGATAAAAAACAGATTTTGTTTGTTATCTTTGCGATATAATCTAATGGACCAAATCGTTAATACTAAAAAAATAGATGCTGTTACAAGCGCCCAATTTCTGTGGTCAGTCATGACTGCATGCGATGGCTCATCGTGAGCTACAGTGTTATAGGCATAAAACCCTGCTGCAACAGTTACAAAAGTAAATAGACACCCTAACCATAAATTAATATAGCCACAATTTAAGATTTTCGCTCCACAATCATTTCTTATGAACAGGCTGCTCACAATCAGTAAAGTAGCTATAGAAAATAAAGCAATCGTAAAATGAACAAATATCGGATGCCAATTTGGTATAATTTCTGGTAACATAACTGCTCCCCCTGAATTAAAATCTTAAGGCTAGACCAAGCCCAAAGCGCTCTCTTGAATCGTAATTACCTGAAATATAGAGCTGTTTTGTAATGGCGTAGCTTAAGCCCAGTGTATATTCTTTTTCCGTATTCCATCGCCAATCAAAAGAGACTCTATCGGTTAATTGATGTTCATTTGATAAACCAAACCTTAGTTTACCTTTTGTATTAATTCTCAAATCAGCTTTGATAAGTAGTGGTAACGTGTATGTTGCACCAAGAATACCCCGATTAGATATTTCGCCATCTTCTCTTTGGAACTTACCCCCGACATAAAATCCAAGAAACTGAGATACATATCTTTGATATATTACTTCTGTTTCATAGTCTCTTTTATAATTATGCCGAGCATCGAGGATAATATTATCATTATTTCTGGTGAACTTAAGTGCAGCATTAGCAAAATTAGAGTATCCCTCTATTCTGGTTGCATTAAACCATATATTGCCATGTTCTGATGAGTGATATCCTGCATAATCCATAAGTGCTGGATCATGTGTTGTTCCTTCGTAATGAACAACACCGCCCATACCTAGCTTCATATAGTAGAGATTATGACAATGGAATATCCAATCTTTTTCTTCGTTAGCTTCAAATTCAATCTCAACTGTTTCAAACGGTGCCACATTTACGGTGTGCTTCAAGGGACTATATTCACCTTGGCCATTTAAAACTCTGAAAAAATGACCATGAAGATGTATTGGATGATTCATCATAGTTTCATTTGCAAGGATAAATTTAACGTTTTCTCCTTTTTTGATAACGATTTCATCTGCCGCATACATTGGAGTATCATTGACTGTCCAAACATAACGCTCCATTGACCCAGTCAATCTAAGGGTTACGGTCCTAATGGGGTTGCCTTTAGGCAAAGTCGTTATAGCTGGTGATTTAATTGCTTTATAATTATTTAGAAAATCGATGTGAGGTAATGCTACCTTGGAAGAAGGTGGTATGTCCATTTTAGAATTCATAGAATGATCCATATTGGCCATACCCATGTCCATACTTTCCATTTTGGATTTATCCCCATTGTTATTCATTTGCTTTGCTCCCATGCTCATATCTTGGGGATCCGAATGATTCATCTTAGGCATATCGTCCATAGTTTTTTCTTGATTCATCTGCATACCGACATGTTTTGATGCATTAGCAGAATCATCTCCTATTTGCATATTACTCATATCATGCCCCCCCATGCTGCCATGATCCATCCCTCTCATCATGTCCATGAGAGCCAAATTTGGTTTTGGGTACATAGGTGCAGCCACTAACTTGCCATAGCCAATATGTGTTACGGCATAGCCAGTACCATCTTCTGCTGATGCTCTAAATTCGTACATTTTATTTTGTGAAACAGTAACAATAACATCATAGGTTTCGGCCATAGCTATACGTATTTTCTGAGCGGTGAACGGGTCAACTTTTACCCCATCAGCTTCTATGACCTTCATAGCACCCCCTGAATATTCAAAAACAAAGTATGATGAGGCTGCAGCATTTATTATTCTAAGCTTTACTCGCGTACCTGATCTTGCGTGACTAAGAATAGAAGTTTTTTTGCCATTAATCAAAAATGCATCATATCCGATATCTGACATATCCATGGGCCCCATGCGCGTCCATGCATTATTTATTCTGATTTTTACAGCTTTTGCACCGTTTTCTAGAACTTTTAACCAGGACTGAACAGAATCTTTTTTAAGGGCATAATAGTCTGAGTCTTTTTTGAGATTAGCCAAAACCTGGTCAGGATTTTCGTCTGTCCAATCGGATAAAACGAGTACATGCTCTTCGTCATAATCTTTTATCTCATGCTCAGGATAGAATACTAGAGAACCATAAACACCTCGCTGCTCTTGCAGCGCAGAATGGGCATGGTACCAATAAGTCCCGCTATGTTTAATAGGAAATTCATAGGTAAAAGCTCTGCCTGGTTTGATTGGCGGAGTGTTGACATATGGAACCCCATCCATGTTATTTGGGACTAATACACCATGCCAATGTATTGAAGTGTCGGTATGTAAATTGTTTGTCACTTCTACTTGCAATATGTCACCCACCTTGGCTGTAATAGTTGGGCCTGGGATAGAATTGTTTAGCGATAAAGCAATAGCCTCTTTTCCGGAAATATTGACTTTTTGCTCATTAACATTGAGTTTATATTCAACTAACTTAGCGTATGAAGAAGTAGAAATTCCTAAAATACATAGCAATAATAATATTATACGGTAAATTTTTCTCATTAATAATCAATCCGAAGACTTGTTTTTGATGCATTTAGATAAAATTTTATCTCTCCATAATATTATAAGAGCTTGAAAAACCTATTGAGTCCATCAATTTTAAACATAAAAAACTTTTTCTCTTAAAAATAAATTTCTTCTGTGGATATTAAATTGACATATACCTCTATAGGGTATATTCTACACTTAAAGCATTATATTGGTAGAAAAATAATGAATAATGAAAAATCTAATCATCAAACTCATCCTTCTTATTTAAAATATCTCCCACGGCTTAATCGAATAGTAGGGCAAATAGAAGGAATAAAAAAGATGATTCAATTTGAACGCTATTGCCCCGATATTTTAACGCAATTACATGCAGCGCGTGCAGCTCTTCGAAATTTAGAAATCCAAATTCTTGATAACCATCTTTCGCATTGCGTTTTAGAAGCCTTTGATACAAAAGACCAAGTGCAAAAAAAGCAAAAAGTAGAAGAAATTAGGATTATTATGAAAAGAATTAATTAACGAGGTTATTTATGGAACATTCTCACGATCAGCATAATCATAAAAATGATTGTTGTCCTGAAGAGGAAAGCACACGTAAAAATGTTTTTCTTCGAAAAGTTTTCGAAAATTTAAATAATTATAAGCCTTTAATTGTTATAGTGATTTTTTGTGTGTTGATTCCATTTTTTCAAATACATCCACTTGATACACAAAAATTTATGTACTATATAATGGGCTATTTCTTTATCTTCTTATCATTATTTAAATTTTTTGATTTAAAAGGTTTTGTGGAAGGTTTTTCAACATATGATCTCATTACCAAAAGATTCTTAGCTTATGGGTATATCTATCCCTTTGTTGAATTTTCTTTAGGAACAGCATACCTTGCCCAATTCAATCTTCTTTTAGTCAATTGGGTTACTTTAATCATTATGCTTATTAGTGGGGCAGGCGTATTAAAAAGCATTTTATCTGGCCAAAAAATAAAATGCGCATGCCTTGGGACTTTATTAAACGTACCTTTAAGCACGGTAAGTGTTTTAGAAAATTTTGGTATGAGCGCCATGGCTGCATACAAACTAATTTTCTTCTTTTAAATTTCTATAAGCTAAGCTTATTAAGAAGATCCATATAGACTTGCAGCGTAGGAATCAGTCGACTTTACTATGCTAACTTAGTTACGGCCTACATGGACTTCAGTCATTGTTTTAAAAGGGAAACGCGCGTTACATTCTAGTTTAGGTTAAGGTGCTGAAATACAAAATATAATAATTTGCTTTTTTGAAGCGTTCCAACACTATTGAAGAGGTTGTGAGATTTAGAAGCAAGGTTTATAAGAGATTGACGAGCTAAAACAAGCAATATCCATAACCATAATAATAACCCCAACTGTGTTTAAGGATTCAATTTTAGTAACTGATCTAATGAGGGTTTATCAGTACGGATTTGGTAACTAATAAGTCCTGCAAACAAGTGAGTAAATGCATTAATTGGAGACCTATGCC
>CANNHR010000023.1 GCA_947505405.1 Rickettsiales bacterium | reverse complement strand
CTACTATTTCCTGTAGTATTATATATTTTAGGCTGTAAATACTGATGCAATCTAACGCCATTTTTCTTCAGCCATAATTTAGCCAATTTATAGTTTGGATAAAGTTCCTCTACCAAATTCCAAAAACGAGCACTATGGTTCATTTCTATTATATGACATATTTCATGTACTACTAAATATTCTAATATTTCCTTAGGAGCAAAGACAAGACGCCAATTGAATGAAAGCACAGCTTTACTGGAACAACTCCCCCATTTATTTTTATTATTCATAATTTTAATCTTGCTAAAGTTTAAAGCATGTTTTGCACTTAAAAAATCAACTAATTTTGTTACTTCCAATAGTAATTTATCATGCAAGAACGCTATTAAAATACTCTTATCATTAAAATCATTTGAATGAATCTCGATCAAATCATGGTTAATTTGAACTTTAAAATAATTTGCTTCAATATGATGCAATGAATATATTTCACCAAAAATTGGTATCGTTTTATCATCTATTAGTTCATGCTTGACAGCATTTTGTAATTTTTGCCTCACCCAAGATTCTTTTGATAATAAAAATTTATATCCTGCATTATAATGTTTATTAGGCAAAATTAATTCTGCTCCGTTGTGATTTACTCTAATGGAAATGCGTTTTGCTCGGAAGCTATATCTGACTGGGATTTTGATATTATCACCCAGCCTATCTAAAGTAATAAAGTCTGATATTAGTTTTTGTTGTTTCTTCATATGAATTAATCTTTTAAATTTCTATTATCTTTGCTTCTCAAAATCTATTAGCCATTTCTTACGACTGATACCACCACCATATCCTCCTAGATCACCATTACTGTTGATAATACGGTGACAAGGAATAATGATTGCCAACTGATTAGCCCCATTGGCATTCGCGACTGCTCTATATGCTTTTTGGTTTCCAATGGCCTCAGCTTGCTCACCATAGCTTCGCGTTTGACCATAGGGAATACGCATAAGCTCCTGCCAAACAAGTTTTTGAAATGGGCTGCCCAAAAGGTGAAGTGGCGTTTTAAACTGCTGTAGGGAGCCATTGAAGTATCCTTGTAGCTCAGATTCTATCTGTTCTATTGGAGTTGTGCTTCCTGGTATAATAACTGCTTTAGTCTTAACTTTAAGTCGCTCAACCTCACGCTCTAAACCACGTCGATCAACAAATTCCAAAAGGTACAGAGCTTCGTCATCGCTAATTGCAATCATAGGGCCAAGTGGTGTATCCAGCCAGGCTGCTTTTAGGATAGAGTGCGGCACTTCACGATTTCTAGGAGCAAAATTTGTAGGCGTAGCTCCCATAATTTTGGAAAAAGCGTCACGAAAACCACTGCTAGACTCATACCCACTACTCAGCTGAGCATCAATAACTGATTTGCCCTCTCGAATTTGTTTCATAGCAAGCCCCATACGCCTACTTCTAGCATATTCAACAAACGTCATGCCAAATCGTTTCTTGAACTGACGACGAGCTGTCGATACATCCACAGATAATGCTTCAAAATCACGATCCTTCCATCTTTTTTCTGGGTTTGCTTCAATAGAATCTACAAGCATAGTTACTAAATCTGAAGCATGGCCTGGATGTACAAGTGGACGACATCGCATGCATGGCCTAAAGGATGCAAGCAATGCCTCTTGCACTGTTTTATAGAATTCACAATTCTGAAGTTTTGGCTTTCTTGCAGAACATGTCGGACGACAAAATACACCTGTTGTTTTAACACCAACAAAAAATACGCCTTCATAACTTACATTTTTATCTACTAAAGCTTGATAAAATTCTTGTTTTATTTCTTCTGTTAACATTTTTATTCCACTAATAACCTGAGTTTGCCAAATTCAGGTTATTATAATGATTCTGGAAAAATGTGCGACCGAAATTCAGGCATTGATTTTTGCACTGAGCATGGGTGCTCTGCATAATGATACCTTGTTGCCGATGCCTTTGTATTTCCTTAGTATTAGCTTATTTATGCTAATCGTGCAGAAGGTCATGATATACAAGTAATGGCAGAAAGAAGCTCCTGAGCATTAAACCTTGAGGGCTTTCTTTTAACGCGCAATGGAACTTTAAAAAAGATCTTAAATTTAATTCCTTATATCCTCTTCACCATTAGATCACTTGTCTGTCCAACAAAGGCACCAGCATGAGCTTCATACGTACCCACCTTCTTAAACCCTGCTTTGCTATAAACACGCACAGCACGAGGATTATTTTCATCTGGATCAATAAAAAACGTATCAGCGAGTGGATCAATAGACTTGCGATAAAAACTCATGAAAGCTTCTAATGTTGGAGCTGCAAGACCGCGACCTAAAAATTTTGTATTTCCTATACCAAAATCAAGACCAATCGTATGGCCAAATTTGGACATATGTTTTCTATGAATATCTGATAGCTCTTGGTCTTTTTGAAAAATATCAGACAAAAGAAAGCAATATAGTTCGTTGTCAATTGAACCAATCCAATATTTTGTCGTGCCATAAAAATAATGTTGCTTTTTTCCATGAATAAAATTCATGATATCATCCTTATGTTCCTGGGTATTGTCCCAAAATTCCATCATATGTGGCAGGCGCAGCCATTCGGAAATAATGTCAATATGCTCTATATTAGCTTTTTCAAAATGGATATTCATTTCTCTTTGCTCAAATACATTTTCATTCCTTCGTGACTCGCTTCAAAGCCTAATTTTTCATAAAAGTTCTTAGCTTTAGAGCGCTTTTTATTAGTCATTAATTGCACTATAGATGCTCCTTTGGATTTTCCATATAGAATAGCAGCTTGCATCATCCACTCACCAATTTTATGTCCTCGATATTTTTCAGACACACGCACGGCCTCAATCTGCATTCTGGTTCGCCCTGTGAAAGTTAGCGATGGCATAATGGTCAAATGGTATGTTCCAACAATCTTATCATCTTTTTCTACTATCATGAGATATTGATTTTGATCAGTGTTTATCCTATGAAATGCGTCGATATAGCGCTGGTCTAATTCTTCCCCTCGATTCTCACGTGTTTTTCCAAGTTCATCTTCGAGCAGCAGATTAACGATTGCTCTTAAATCGCCTATTATTGCTTTGCGGTGTAGGAGGTTTTTGTTCATACCTCTTTCCTTAGATAAAGTTTTGCCATATGGCCATTGTTTTGATAACCAAGGCTTTTATAAAATTCATGCGACCCATCTTTGGCGCGCCGGAGGCCAGAAGTGAGATCAATAATAGCGGGGCTAAACTCATGTGCAATATCTTCTACAAAAAGCATTAACTTTTTTCCAACTCCACAACCTCGATACCGCTCATCGACTACTAAACCTTCAATGTGGAATCGTACTTTATCTACGACAAAAACTGACGACGCTGACCAAGAGACGAGACCAATAACTTGTTGATCTAAACACGCAACCGCCACTCCATAGCGATCATTTTTTGTAAATTTTTTAAACCTTGATTTTAACTCATACTCTGACGTAGGATATCCAAGTTGATCCATTAATGGCATAAGCCGAGATATCGGAAACTTGAGCTATACGGACTAAAATACAAAGGTTATTTTTTGGGTTCATTATTTTCCGCTTATAACATGGGTGGATAAAAAACCCCAATAATCATAAAGGGGTTTTTGCTTTTCCTTATATGCCAATATTTATTGCTTCCAAGAAAAAAATATACATCCCTCTTACAAGCAATATCATCAAAATATTTACTTTTTAATGCTTTTGCTATAGCAGAAAAATTATTTTTATGCACTCTAATTAGTTTGCGAGTTAATTGATAAATTTCCCAATCTAATAATTGTAATGTACTAACGTTACCAATTGAATCAGTAAATGTATATGAAAATTTATAGGGTATATCTTCCACTAGAGACTTTCCCACATTCAAAGCGTGCAAAAAGATTTCTCTCTTTCTGTTAATAAATTCATTTGCACTACAAATCTATTACATTAAACTTTATTATATTTGATGGTTTAAATATAAATAAAGATTGCCATTCATTTGAATCATAAGCCAACTTGATTATTTTTTGTAAATCAAATTGTATATTTGAAAGAATAGCCAAGCGACGATGCATCCATTGTTGTTTCGTAGTAATAATATCAGAAGGAATTATGTTGCTTATCAATTTATAACTTTCTTTTCTTGGATCTCGTAGATCACGAATGGCGTCACAAGAAATCCATTGATACTTTTTGAATCGTTCTTGTTTAGGTAACGATCTATAGCATATGGGATAAAGCCTTCTGAGTAACCCATCTTTTGTAATTCCAGCTATTTAGAAATGGTAGGATATGTTTTGGCAGTTATAAGCATCGTTATTTTCTCAGCTTTCATATATGACTAACTCTATATTCCTGTCTACTTTCCTTGCTCATGAGGGTTGCTATTTTACTCCTGTGGCAATGAGATATCTTAGCTTCAAAACAGGTAATTGCGATGCGCTTATGTTCTATGAGTAAATTTTTGAGTAATACAATATTTCGTTGTTGATGTGGTAAAATGTCGGTTTCATAATGCTTTAATAAATTATAATAGCCGACGTCATTTTTGAGATCTTGTCTCAAACTTGAAGACACACCAAGTTCAGGTATATGAATATAGTTGATATTAACCATAGACAAAGCCTTAATCAGTTCCGCCTTGGAAAAACCAAATTTTTGACTATAAGGATTACGCCTTACATCGCATAACCAATGAACCTTGTTCTTGAGAAGTTTATTTAAATATTGCTCTAAATTTATCCCTTCATAACCGATGGTGTAAAAGATCATCTGATCTTCAGACGTATCAATTGGCTTAAAATAATTATTGTAATTTTGAAAGATAATTTCATCTGTAAGTACATTTTTTTCAATATCATTTTTTAATTTTTGTAACGATAATTTTTCAAGCATATCCAGTTTTTTAGCAAATCTAAAAACATCTGGGTGAGGTGTCCATTCTGGTAAATCTTGCAATATCTGTTTGTTAATTAGTAATTTTTTATCTTCATATAGAGTTATGCAATAAGGATTATTATCGATCCAAATAAAATCATAAGCATTATTGCAAGCATATTTATGACAATATATAAAAAGTAATTTATGGATATTTTGATCTGAGATACAATTTTGTAATTCTTGAACCAACGAAATAAGGACTGTTATTCTATGAGGTAATTTCATGAGGTTTTATGTTTTATTATCTATAAGAATAATATACGATAAACCATTTAACACTAAGTGTTTACTTTGCTTTTTATCATCCATATTTCCCCTGTACCTAGTTGTTCTTTAATCTTCTTAAAACCGGCTTTTTCATAAGTACGAATAGCACCTGCATTTGCAGTATCTGGATCAACAAATACGTAATCGAATTTTTGAAAAACATGTTGCTCTAAGAAAAAGCAAAGAGCTTTAGAGCCAATATTTTTGCCGATGAACTCTACTTCACCGATATACCAATCAAGACCTGCGCAAAAGTTTGGCAGTTCGGATAAGTCCTGGCATTGCTCCCGAGAGAAGTCATGAACATTATAATATTGGATATAACCAATAGGTGTATCACTTACGCATGTAATATATGCATATATTGGCTTTTTGAATGCATCTTCGCGCTCCGTTACTAATTTGCCCCCATTGACATAATCGCTATATTTTTCTTCTATCAACTCTGGCGTCCATTTAATATCCTGATCTTCACCTACGCTGCTTTGCAGCTTCGGCGTGACAGGCCACCATAACTTTACGTGAGGTGTTTGGAGCCACTTAATCAGCAGAGAGAAATGGACTTGTGCGAGAGGAGTGAAAGTAATATTCATTAATACTCCACAAAATTACATCTTTTTTTCCTATTTATTTCGGCAAAGACAATGACTGTGCCGATTTTATGATTGCACAAAATATGGTTTTACGTCAAGATAAACAATATGTAGGAAAAGAATGAAAATGGACACGTCACTTCCACAAAATTTGTGGGCTTTTATATGGCATTTTTTGAAAATGCATAAGCTTTTTGCTGCCTTTTTTATTCTTCTAGGTATGATTACCGGACTTTGGGCCCCATTCAATAGCTTACTCATTAAGCACATGATTGATACCATGAGCTCTACACCATCAGACGATATTCTCTCTCTTATTTTTTGGCCAGCGGCATTTTTTGTTTTGAACTTTGAAATACACAATCTGTGCTGGCGTGGGATGGGCTACATAAATTATAAATTACAGCCTGTGATTAAAAACCAAATTATTAAAGATACTTTTGGGCATGTGCACCAACATACGCCTCAATTTTTTCAAGATAATCTATCAGGTCGTATTTCCAGTCATATCACTACGCTGGCTGATAATATAGAGC
Source organism: Rickettsiales bacterium (assembly GCA_947505405.1). Lineage (GTDB taxonomy): Bacteria > Pseudomonadota > Alphaproteobacteria > Rickettsiales > Rickettsiaceae > Megaera_A. Next base: position 13,414 of record CANNHR010000023.1, on the reverse strand, counting down.
GCATTGTACATGACATTTCTAGGCATATCGCTCGTTGTTTAGTTCTACTAATTGTAACTTTTGTGAGTATGTACTATGTGCATCCTAAATTTTTCTATGCTTTATTAATTTGGCTTATGATATTTGCAGCTATTAGTTTGCGTATATCAAAACATATTATTAGTCTGTCAGAACATCATGCTGCCTCTGAATCAATTGTCTCAGGGCAATTAGTTGATAGCATAACAAACTCTAGCACTGTAAGAATCTTTGCCAGACGCAATTATGAAATATCTTACATTGAGAAGGCCCTACTTTTGACCAAAAAGACATTCCAAACCAAGGAAATATTCGCACTAAAACTGCATTTGTTTCAAGGAATTTCACTTTCTATCATGTTAGCATTCATGTTGTACTTTCTAATTCAATTGCGAATGAGTCAAATGGTAAGCATGGGTGGATTTTGCACTTATTCTCGGATTAAGCATTGAGGTTGGTTTTATGACGTGGTGGACTCTTGAACAAGTAGATGAGTTAAATGCAGCAATCGGCAAATGCAACCAGAGCCTTTGGACACTTTTTGTACCGCAAGATATAAAAGATATGGAAAATGCTTCAGATTTAGTTATCACAAATGGCCAAATTACTTTCATGCACGTCAAGTTCCACTACAAAGGCGTTAACCCCCTCTTTCAAAACAAATCAATTACTATTGAGGCTGGACAAAAAGTTGGACTCGTTGGTTATTCTGGTAGTGGCAAATCAACCTTCGTAAATCTGATTCTGCGGCTTTACGACGTGACTGACGGCCATATTTTCATTGACGGACAAGATATTCGCGAGTGTACTCAAGATTCTTTGCGTAGCAATATAGCGATAATTCCGCAAGAACCATCACTTTTTCACCGCACATTGATGGAAAATATTCGATATGGACGGATTGACGCAACTGATGAAGAAGTGATTGAGTCTGCAAAAAAAGCTCATGCTCATGAATTTATCAGCAAATTACCGCAAGGATACGGGTCTCTCGTAGGCGAACGTGGGGTCAAACTCTCTGGTGGTCAACGCCAAAGAATTGCGATTGCTCGCGCTATTTTAAAAAATGCTCCGATTTTGATTTTAGATGAAGCAACTTCTCAGCTTGATTCAGTCACTGAAAGCTATATCCAAGAAAGCTTATGGGAATTAATGAACAGTCCCGATAAAGCCTCTGGCAAAGGCAGAAAAACAACTATTGTAATAGCGCACCGTCTCTCAACTTTACTGCATATGGACCGCATTCTCGTATTTGATCAAGGCAAAATTGTAGAAGATGGAACTCATACCGAGCTACTTGCCAGAGGAGGAATGTACAAAACCCTTTGGAACGCTCAAGTTGGTGGGTTCCTGCCGGATAAAAAAATGTAACTGTAGTGAAAAAGGAGGTTATATGGAAAGCTTAACCATAATTGAAATTATATGAAGATATGTTGTAGCCTGGATTCACGCCTGTGCAGGAGCGACATCAAGAGGAATTTTCAATTTTTATAGATGATAAAAATTAGTACATATGGAGGAGAGGAAGGGATTTGAACCCTCGACACGATTGCTCGTGAACACGCTTTCCAAGCGGGCGCCTTAAACCACTCGGCCACCTCTCCTTAATACTAATCAAACTCAGATTTATTTAGAGAGCCAGATAATATATCAAAACTATACCCAGATCAAGTTACAATATAGAGAGAGCAGGTTATGCTCAACTTACTATAAAAATGTACTTGCGTATTTTGATATTTCTATATATCTATAAACTATCAACCCATCACTTAAAATTACTATATAGTTTTTATATAAAAGGAGGAATAATTATGAATGGAATTCTAAATAACCTAGGTAGCAGCAATAAATTTTATTTGTCACTAACAGGTATATTACTGGCACTTACTCTATTGCTCAATTTCTACACCACAATAGCTGGGTGTTCCTTGGTGTTTACTTTTTTGGCTTTAACACTGAATGCAATATCAGCACTACAAGGTACTAAAAAAGCTATGAGAAGTATAATATTATCCGTAAGTATAAGCTTAGCCTTGCTATGGAATTTGAAATATTACATTAACGGTGAACTTATTAATGGCCTTGTCCTAGCATCCTTGCTATCAGTATTAGTATCTTCCTATCTTGGCCTAAGTTTATTTTCTAGACTAAAAATAAGATATAATTTTTACGTAAGTAATTTTATTAGTTTAGTGGTATATGCTCTAGTTGACGGAGCGGTTATGTCTTTATTCTTCATAAATATCTTTCCTGTAAATAAAGTTCTTTCTATATTTGCTTATGAAGTAGCATATAAATGCGTTTATGGACTGCTTGCATGTGTATGTTTGTTTGCAATATCTTGTGTACAGAAACAATTCAAAACTGTGCGGAATTAGGTTATACCATTTCCCAGTTTAAATCAGACATATGACTCGTCAGAGATATTACTTGAAATACCATTTTAGAGCGAGCTTGCAGGGCTTACAAGTGTAAGCAAGCACAAGCGAGACTCGCGAAATTCGTTTGTATCTAGAAATCCGATAGGCCATTTAAACTGGGAAATGGTATTATTTAACTATACCAAGTTTCTCATGGCTCTTTTGCAAATCTTCTCGGTGTACGCAGCAGGCGAGCCTTTACTCCAATCCCTACATAAATTTCTTACCCAATCGGGGTGATCTTTGCCTGCATCATTAAGCCAATTACCGACCGACAACTGAACATATTTTGACTTATCTGATCGCAGTGGCTCTATTATATCAAGGCCAAGCCAAGGTTCTTGCCTAAGTTTCTTAATATGTTCACACCATACACCCCTTGGCCTGCTGATCTCAGAAGCAAACCTTCTGAGATTATCAGATGATTCTTCTGTCCAAGAGCTAAGTAATTTTATAGAGCTCACTAATTCTTGTGCAAAATCATTTCGCAGCACCATCCAAGCCCACTCTCTAACACCCGAGTTTGGGTCATCAGCAAGTGGCTTAATTAAATTTAATTTTTCTGTAAAAAGTAGCTTTTGTTCCCCTAAAAGATAACATGCTATAGCTCTAATGGAGTCCGACCTATGGGACTTGAGTGTATCAAAAATTTTAAACCCAAATTGTGTTTGCAGCGATACAGCTACTAATTTTAGCCTCTTAGTAATTCCTAGAGATTTTGGCAATTCAGGTCGGTTAAACTCTGGAATAATGTTTGCAAGTAGCACGTTAAGGTCAATTGCTAAAAATTCCATCAAGTTTGCAGCTTCTCTCTCACCTTTATTCAGCCGATTAAGAATGTCTAGTGAGATCACTTTTTTCATAATGCGTACTAAATTTATTTTTCATTAACTTCGATTTTGGCAATTTCTACCTCCACACGAAGCGCAATTTGCTGCGCAAGGTCAGCTAACCCAGGAGAGCCGACCATAAACTTACTGCTATTAATTGTATCCTTTAGATTATGCAACCTACGACCGGATATTTTTCCTTCTAAAAGATCTAGTTGAAGATCCTTCAAAATCTTAAACGCTTTTTTAGCAAATTCTTCTAGGTTTTGCTTATCTTGGGCAAACTGGTCTATTTCTTGCAAAAAAAGCATCCCACCTATGTCTGCTACTCCAGAAGATGCTTCGCTATGACTAGCTTCTTGTGTTTTCTTACTGGCAGTAAACTTAATATCTTTTTCTTTTTTGGAAAGCCTTCCAAGCTTGCTAGTAGAAGATACACCTTGCATTTTTGGATCAATCGATAGCATATGATTACTTGAATTTATATTTTACTTAGCATATTCTAGCTGATTCCTTAGAATATATGCCTTAAACTATTATGTTTCAAACATTAACACAGAATCTCACCAAAATTTTTGATAAAATCAAAGGGCGAGGAGCACTTACTGAAGAACAAATTGACTCAGCAATGCGTGATATTCGGATCGCTTTGCTTGAAGCAGATGTTGCGCTACCGGTAGTCAGAGAATTCATTGCAAATGTCAAAGAAAAAGCAAAGGGGCAAGAAGTAATAAAATCTGTATCTCCAGCACAAATGGTTATAAAGATCATTAGTGACGAGATGATCAATTTACTAGCACCAACAGATGCTGAAGCTAAACTAAATTTAAATAGCACTCCTCCAGTAAATATACTGATCGTTGGCTTGCAAGGTAGCGGTAAAACTACTGCAAGTGCAAAGCTAGCTCTGCTGCTAAAAAAACAGAATAAAAATATATTGCTAGTGTCTCTGGATACATACCGACCAGCGGCACAAGAACAGCTTGCAATTCTTGCAACGGACATTGGTGTAGATAGTCTTGAAATTATCAAAGATCAAAAGCCTTTGGAAATTACAAATCGAGCATTAAAGGAGTCTAAACTATCTGGCTATGACGTAGTTATTTATGATAGTGCAGGACGCTTGCACATAGATGAGTCAATGATAGCTGAGATATATGCTGTTAAAAAAATCATTGAGCCAACCGAAACTTTGCTAGTTATCGATTCAATGATCGGACAAGATTCTGTCACTGTTGCAAGTGCTTTTGAAGAAAAACTAAGTATTTCTGGAGTTATATTATCAAGAATTGACGGTGATTCAAGAGGTGGGGCCGCTCTGAGTGTAAGGCACGTAACTGGCAAACCAATTAAATTCTTAAGTACGGGCGAGAAGCCATCAGACTTTGAGGAGTTCGACGCTAAAAGAATCACTTCTCGTATTTTAGACATGGGAGACATCTTATCCTTTGTTGAAAAAGCTGCAAGCTTCATTGACGAGAAAGAAGCAGAAAAAGCTGCAGCACGATTCAAAAAAGGTAAGTTTGATCTTGATGATTATATAGCACAAATCAAAATGATTAAAAAACTTGGTGGCATGAGCAGCATGCTCAGTATGATACCTGGTATTTCAAAGCTCACCAACAAGATAGGAGATATAAATATTGGAGAGAAAATCCTCTCTCATCAGGAAGCTATAGTACTTTCAATGACAAAAAAAGAACGAAGGAATCCATCGCTCCTTAACGCTTCAAGAAGAAAGAGGATTGCCTCAGGTTCAGGTACAACAGTTCCACAGGTCAATGTATTGTTAAAGCAGTTTATACAAATTAGTACGATGATGAAAAAAGCATCCAAAATGGACCAAAAGTCGTTAATGCGAAGTGGGATTGGAAAACTTTTTTCTTGACTACTCTACAAAAAATTCTTATTATTTCGTCAGTATTAAGTAATTGTAAGTAAAAGTTATGGCTAAAGCAAAAATTGCCTCAAAGAATAACCCAGAAGGAAGAGGCCAGGCCAAGGAATATTTTCATGATGGCAAAAAAATTAAACCAGTAAAGCTAATTGCCAACAGGCAATCTTTCTTTGCAGCCGAGTATGATGAATCTGGTGATATAGTCGTTGATTTAAATGGCAAAGTGCTTCCTTGGAATAGCGCTAAGAGTTTGAGCTAAATTAACTTATATATACATAATGAAATTATCAACAGAATTACTAAATTTGATTGTTTGCCCAATTTCGGGAGACAAATTAATCTACGATCAATCGCAATCTATATTAATTAGCAAAAAAGCTCGTCTTTCATATCCTGTGGTAGATGGGATACCTCTGCTTTTGGCATCAGAAGCAAAAAAGATAGCTCTGGACAATTCTCAAATAAATACAAATATAGAGGCCAAAGAAAAGGTTGAGGCTTAGAACCTATAGTGATTAATATCAACTATGCAAATTTTAATACAGCTACTGAATCCTATAAAACTGCTTACTCTGCAGCCAAGAAAGCAAGCTTTAAGATCGCTCTTGCAATAGATCAAGGGCAAGACTCACATAAGATATTCTGCACAAATAGCGCCAGAAAGCAAATTAAGGATTGTAAAAAAATTGTCGATAAGATTAAGAATAATTTCACAGATCTAATTGTAATTGGAATGGGCGGCGCTGTTCTGAATCCAGAATCTCTAATAAACCTCAACTTTAATACTATAAGTTCTCCGACAAAAGTTCATTTCTTGAATAATACAGACCCAGTTTATTTTCGAAAATTACTCTCAACTATTTCGCTTGCCAATTGTGCTGTGCTAGCAATCAGCAATTCAGGTCAAACTCTTGAGACCAATTCCCTTGTCGGAGCGATGATTTCTGAATTTGAAAGAAATAATATCAATCTGACTGGTAATAGGTTCTTTTTTATAACGAAGCTTGATTCGGGAATCTTAAGTGGAATAGCGAGTAAGATATCAGCAACTTTAATTGAACACACTCCCAATATAAGTGGAAGATTTTCTGGCCTTACTAATGTCACAACTCTTGCTGCAGCAATTGCCGGGGTAAAAGTTGAAGACTATATTAATGGAGCAGAAAAAACAATTCAAGATTTCTTGCGCAACCCTGAATCAAATGAAGCTGTACATTCGGCTGCTGCAATCTTAAGTACTAACAAGCCTATAATGATAAATATTGGTTATTTACAACAATTTTCATCATACTTAGAGTGGTACTCACAAATAATTGCAGAGTCGCTTGGAAAGAATGGAGGCGGCATAACTCCACTTCGTGGACTTGGTCCAAATGACCAGCATAGTATGCTGCAACTTTACCTTGATGGTCCTCAAGATAAAATTTACAATATATTTTATGTAGAAAACTTAAAAGATACTCCTAAAACATGTTCATTTGAAGAATTGGGATATATTGCAGAAAAATACCTGAGCGATATTAATACAGCTAATTTCCTAGCTACTGAATCTGCCCTTATCACTAAACAACTACCTACTAGAACCATTTTACTAAAAGACTTATCGCCCCGATCTATAGGTTCGCTTGTTGCTCACTCCATGCTTGAAATAGTCATGTTAAGTCACATGATGAATATCAACCCATTCAATCAGCCAGGTGTAGAACTCATAAAAACAAAGTCCATGCAGTTAATTGGTAAACATTAAGATATAGATAAAGTGAAATAAAAAAAGCCCACTGATTGATTCAGTGGGCTTTTTTACTTATCACTGAATACGGGAGCGTTTATAGCTTCAATTCAATTTTTGCTTTATCCGCAAGTTCAGTAATATATTTTTCAATCGCATCACGAGATAATTTGCTCTTAATGCCGTTTAGAGCCTGTTCTTTTGGAGGAATTTTTACATCACGCGAATCAAGGGCCTTAATAATATGCCAACCAAATTGTGTTTTTACCGGATCAGATATTTCGTCTTTTTTCATAGCAAAAGCTTTACTTTCGAACTCAGGAACAAGTTGACCTTTCATTACATAACCAAGTTCACCTCCATTTGCTTTTGAGCCTTCATCTTTAGAAAACTCTTTTACAAGGTCTTCAAACTTACTACCTTTATTGAGTTTTTTCTTAATTTCCTTGGCTTTTTCTTCTGTATCAACAAGTATATGAGATACTTTTACTTCTTTCTGACCTTTTAGCTCTTTTGCTAACTTATTATACTCATCATCGATTAACTTATCTGTAACAACGGTTTTAAGTTGGCGCTCGATTAATTCTTGCTGTAGCAACTGATCTTCTGCAGCCTTTACTTTTTTCTTAAACTCTTCAGAATTGCGAAGCCCTAGTTTCTCAGCTTCTTTTTCAAAAAGTTTTTGATTAACAAAGCCTCTCACCAGCATTTCTTGAACATTCTTATCGAGTTCGGAGAATTTTTTATCCTTATTTTCTGGTTGCATATCAAGCATAGGCTTGAATTGTTCCATCACCTGCGCAGAAGTAACTTCACCTTCAGAATAGGTTGCAACAACATCTTTATTTTCTGGTTTATTTTCCGCGCAAGCAGAGTTGCTGACTAATGTTGCTGATAACAGTGCAATTGCTATTTTCTTCATACTTAAATCTGTCCATATTGATTGTTCTATAATCGTTGGTTTTAAAGGCTCATTTCAATAAAGTCAAATCCATTTTACAATTTGTTTGAAAAATTAGCAAAATGCAATATCTTATATGTGATTAATTATAGCAGGACTCATCAGAACATGTTTTCATTTCTTACCAAAATTTTTGGCACCGCAAACGATAGAATTATTAAAAAATTTCACAAAGAAGTACAAAAAATCAATCAACTTGAAGAGACGGTGCAGAACCTAACAGATATAGAACTGCGTGATAAAACCAATCAATTCAAACAAAAACTCGCTGATGGCCAAACTCTAGATGACATAACTTATGAAGCATTTGCAGTGGTCAGGGAAGCTGCCCAGCGATCTATAGGTCAACGTCATTACGACGTACAGCTTATTGGTGGTTTAATATTGCATAGAGGCATGATTACTGAAATGCGCACCGGTGAGGGTAAAACACTTGTTTCAACATTAGCCTTATACCTAAATGCTCTTACTGAAAAGGGTGTACATCTTGTTACTGTTAATGATTATTTAGCAAAAAGAGATTCCGAGTGGATGGGGCAAGTCTTCAGTTTTTTAGGCCTAAGCGTTGGTTGTGTGATTGGCCAAATGAACGATACAGATCGCAAGGAAGCATACAATTGTGATATCACCTATGCGACCAACAATGAAATGGGTTTTGATTACTTACGTGATAATATGAAATTTACGCAAGAGTCAAGGGTGCAGCGTCCATTTAACTTTGCTGTTATTGATGAAGTTGACTCAATCTTGATAGATGAGGCTAGAACTCCATTAATTATCTCTGGCCCAGTCGATACTAGTACTGACCTACACAGCAAAATCAATAAGCTTATTATAAATCTAGATAAAGAAGATTACGAAATCGATGAAAAAGCCAAATCAGTAACTCTGACTGAAGATGGTATAAATAAAATAGAGCTTATGCTAGCAGAATATGGCTTGATCGTACAACATTCAAGCCTATACGATTTTGATAATTTGAACTTAGTTCACTATATTAACCAATCTCTTAGAGCACATTTTATCTTTGCAAAAGATGTCGATTACCTAATCCAAGATAAAAAAGTGCTGATCATTGACGAGTTTACCGGTCGCGTAATGGATGGAAGAAGATATTCCGACGGTCTACATCAAGCTCTTGAAGCAAAAGAGAATGTGCCTATTCAAAATGAGAATCAAACGCTAGCTTCAGTAACATTTCAGAACTATTTCAGGATGTATCCAAAACTATCAGGCATGACTGGTACTGCTATGACAGAAGCTGGCGAACTGAAAGACATTTACAATCTCGAGGTTGTTTCTGTTCCTACACATAATAAAGTCACTAGAATTGACTATGACGATATCATTTACGGTACCAAAGCTGAAAAATACATAGCATTGATTGACTTAATCAAAGATTGCTACCAGCGCGGTCAGCCTGTACTAGTGGGTACAATTAGTATTGAAAAATCTGAGGAAATTTCAAAAGAGCTAACTAAAAATAAAATTCAGCATAATGTTCTTAACGCCAAAATGCATGAACATGAGGCATATGTTATTGCTCAGGCAGGTCGGTTTAAGGCTGTTACAATTGCTACCAACATGGCTGGTCGCGGAACGGATATAATGCTGGGGGGCAATCCAGAAATGATAGCTGGCGACTTAAGCAAATCATTAAACGAGAGCCAGAAACAGTTAGAGATCCAGCGAATAAAGCAGGAGGTCAAAGATGAAAAAGAAAAAGTTTTAGAAACTGGCGGATTGTATGTAATCGGAACCGAGAGACACGAGAGCCGAAGAATCGATAATCAGTTACGAGGCAGATCTGGTCGCCAAGGTGATCCTGGACAAACAAAATTTTTCCTATCGCTTGAAGATGATCTGATGAGAATATTTGCTTCTGATAGAATTTCTGGTGTGCTTAGAACTCTTGGCCTTAAAAACGGTGAAGCAATTTATCATCCTATGATCAGTAGATCTTTGGAAAAGGCTCAACAGAAGGTCGAGGCTCACAACTATGAAATTCGTAAGAACTTACTTAAATTTGATGATGTTATGAACGATCAACGCAAGATCGTATACGAACAAAGAAATGAAATCATAGCATCCGACGATGTAAGCGCTTTTGTGTCAAGCATGAGTGATTATTTATGTTCTAATATAGTACAGAAATATATTACTCCAAACTCTCTGAGAGAAGATTGGCAAATTGATGAGTTAAGTGCTGATATTCACAGAACACTTGCAATTGAATTACCTATAGGCGAACTCTCTGCAATTGACGGAGCGGAGGAGGAGATAAGTGCTATATTATGCGATAGAGTAAAATCTCTATATGAGAAAAAACTATCCGATTACGGGCAAGATTTAATGAAGTCAGCCTCTAAATATCTTTTACTGACAACTCTGGATCAAGTTTGGAAAGAGCATTTACATAACCTCGATTACTTACGCCAAGGTATTTCTCTCAGAGCCTATGGACAGAAAGACCCTCTCAATGAGTATAAAAGAGAAGCGTTTGGTTTATTCGAAGGAATGCTTGATCATTTAAGAGAATTATTTATTCAACGAATTTGTTATCTCCACATCGATACCGAGCATGTTAATAGACAATCTATGGCTCTTGCAAACAAAGAGCTACAGAAAATGCAAACTAGCCGCACTGATCCAGCCTTCGAGAAATATAACTCCGGCAGTGCAATTGATGCAAAAGTACAACAGTTTAAATCATATACAGATCCAAAAGATCGCGATCCTAGGGATCCGGAAACATGGGGAAAAATTAGTAGAAATGAGCTATGCCCATGTGAATCGGGCAAAAAATACAAACATTGTCATGGAGTGGAGTTTTAATTTATGAAAAAGCCAGTAATTGGAATAGTCCTTGATCTTGCAAAAGATAGTGAAAAATATTCTTATGCAAAACGCCCTTGGTACGCTTTGAGAAAGGATTACGCGGACTGCGTAGAGCAATATGATGCAACAGTAATTATGCTTACATATAATGATAATGTTGATGAGTTACTAGATCTTGTTGATGGCTTAATAATACCCGGGGGAGATGAAGACATAAATCCCCAATTTTATGGTCAAGAGTTAAAATCAGACCGTGTAAAAACGAACGATGCAAGAGCAGGATTTGAGTTAAAACTAACAAAACGTGCTTTAGAGAGAAATATGCCTATATTGGGCATATGCAATGGACTACAGGTAATTAACGTTGTATTAGGTGGCACTCTCATTCAGCATATTCCAGATCACTATGAAAGCCACATTAATCACGAACAACCTCATCCAAAACATGAACCTTCACACTCTATCATTATCGAAGCTGGTACGTTACTCTCAACGCTAACACATGAAAAAGAAGTGATGGTAAACACTACCCATCACCAAGCTATTGACAAACTTGGCAAGGAGCTAATTGTTTCAGCAAGAGCAGATGATGGGATAATTGAGGCCATTGAATCTAAGAATTATAAATTTCTCGTCGGCGTGCAGTGGCACTGCGAATATCTCAATTCAGAATTGGATTCTAATTTGTTTAAAAGACTAGTTGAAGTATCCTCAAAGGTTGTATAATATTTAACCTGAGTTTGAGTTTATATAACTTTAAGGAGTTTGGTACTAAGATGTATCCTGTAGTAAGATTAAGACGCAATCGACGCACTCAGTGGTTGAGAGACCTAACCTCTGAGACAAAGTTAGCAGCTGAAAATTTAATTTTGCCAATTTTTGTTATTGAAGGAGAAACCCAAAAGCATGAGATCAAAACAATGCCATCGGTATTTCGCCAGTCGATTGATCAAGTTGTATTAACAGCTAAAGAAGCAGAAAAGAGAGGCTTAAAAGCAATCGCATTATTTCCAGTAATTGATAAAGAGTTAAAGTCTGAGTTTGCTGATGAAGCATATAGCCTCGACAATCTTATTTGCAGAACTGTTCGTACGTTAAAAAACTCTGGACTAAATATAGGTATAATTTGTGATGTAGCGCTTGATCCTTATACCATTCATGGTCATGACGGTATTTTAGTGGACGGTGATGTGGATAATGACGATACAATTGAAGCTCTCTCGAATCAAGCCTTAGTTCTAGCAAAAGCTGGGGTAGATATTGTTGCACCATCAGATATGATGGATGGCCGAATTATGGCCATCAGGGATAATCTCGATGATGCGGAGTTTATTCATGTCAATATACTAGCATATGCAGCCAAGTATAACTCTAGTTTTTACGGTCCCTTTAGAGATGCCGTTGGTAGTAATAAAGAAAAATACCTATGTAAAGCATATTATCAAATGGATATTCGCAATACTAGAGAAGCATTAAGAGAAATTGAACATGATATTGAAGAGGGGGCAGATATGATCATGATCAAGCCTGGTATGCCATATTTAGATATAATAAAGGAAGCATCTCAGAGTTTTAATGTTCCTATTTTTGCCTATCAAGTAACTGGAGAGTATGCGATGATTAAATTTGCCGCAGAAAATGGCGCTTTGAATTGGGAAAAAGCTATAGTTGAATCATTAATCTGTATAAAGCGTGCTGGTGCTTCAGCGATATTTACTTATGCAGCTTTGGAAGTTGCTGAACTATTAGAAAAATAATTGCGAAATATAAAATGAATGATAATCAAAATTCGTCAAGGAAAGTAACTAGAATAATTGTTATTTTAAGTGCAGTCATTGGCATCTTATCGCTCTATATCTTGCTTGCGGTTGAATTACCTGATAAGCCTCTAGCCGGCCAAGGCGGAGCTATTAAAGAGGAAGCGCAGATAGGAGGATATTTCGTCCTTACCGATCAAAACGGTAATGAATTTACCAGTGAAATGATGAAAAATAGGATGAGTTTGGTATATTTTGGCTTTACCTATTGCCCTGATATATGCCCAACATCTTTACAGAAACTCAGCAATGTTCTTTCTACGCTTGAAAAATACCAAATCGATATTTTACCAATATTTATCACAGTCGACCCGTCAAGAGATACTCCGGCCCTTATGAAGGAATATTTAGGCCATTTTCACCCAAAATTTATCGGTCTTACCGCTGATGAGGAAAAAATAAAAAAAGTAGCCGATCTTTATAAAGTATTTTATGCAAAAGCTGAGAATCAGAATTATGATAAAGGTAAATATATGATTGATCATTCTTCCTTTGTCTATTTAATGGACAAGAATGGCAAATATATGAAACATTTCTATATGAGTTCTACACCAGAAGAAATTATTGAGTATATAAGGATCAATGGTAAGTAGTCTCTCCGCCGGAAATGCCTTACAGAGGTTTTCCTATCCCTTTTTGTCATTCCCGCGCCGGCTTTGTTGCGTGGATAGGAAAAAAGCTTGTTACGAACCTAAGAATTGAGTAAATTGGCAAAAACCCCCGCAAAAGGTAATATATATGCCAAGTATCAAAAAGGTTCGTAACTGGAAAGAGTATAACAATTAGCTCTGGATCTTGATACTATGCAAATAGTATCTGTGACATATACAGATAGTAATGTAAATGATTGCGAGGTGGTTAAAGAATTATGTGATGGAATAAAAGGTAATGTAACAAGTGTTAG
>CANNHR010000022.1 GCA_947505405.1 Rickettsiales bacterium | reverse complement strand
TAGGAATTAGGTTCTATAAAAAGCGCAGTGTAGTAGATCTACATGAGCATTTTTTAGGTTCTAATGACGACAAAATAACCCACCAGATAAAGTTTCGAAAGAAGTCTAATAAAGTTTTACCTCGTATCCCTTTTATTTATTCACGTGTAAGAGTTCTGATGGAAGGACGAAATAAGATGCTAGGCCAGGCAGACGTAGCCCAATCAAGTCCAGGATGACCGCGTGCGTAGGGGATCCTAGGCCGTAGGATTTATTATTAAAACTTAAATCCGAAGCCTGCAGAAATAACTAGAGGATTCCAATCAACTTTTGAACGAATATCAGTTATAGCAGGGTTATTTGGCCCCAAGAGGCTCTTCCTAAATGTAACATTTGATTTCAAGAAATACTGTCTGACATCAAAGGTAAATAGCGTATCATCCTTTGATATGAAATCAATACCTAGTTGTACCACTGGCCCATAACCCGTTGATACCTTAATAGCCTTTGATCGTGTATGCATATATGTTCCATGAATTCCACCACCAACATAAGGTCTTATTGCTCCAAAAGGTGCCACATGGTATTGAATAGTTCCTGCAGCAGGTACAATAATAATTTGGTTATTCTTACCGCCAACTCCGGTGCCATCCCCAAGAGCAGCTGCTTTGCTGAGAGCAGAACCTTTCACTTTCATCATTCCTATTCCCAGAGATAATTCTGCAGCAATGTTGTCAGTAAAAAAATAAGTAGTAGCAGTATCAACTCCATAACCATGTTGAACCAGAGAACCAGGCTTCTCTTTTGATGAGACGGAGGCTGGGAAACCTTTAGGTTTAGACGAGGTACTCAAGTAAAAGCCTCGAACTTTAAACAGAAGATCACCTTCGTCCTCATAGTAATTGGCATAATAATCGCCACTAGCTGCAAAAGCTATATTCGCTGTTGCTACAATGGTTGATAAAATAATAGCATATATAATTCTTAATACTTTCATAAATACCGAATAATCTTAATATGTTTTATGTTTTGTCATAAACTTCAACTAGTATTCTATACTAAAACATGTAGTATTATCCATCATGAAGCTATACATTTGGCTACAAGCACTTCTATGAAATTCATAAGTGTGATTAATACAACATAATTTTTTTGAAAAACTCCTTGCACTAATTCTCAATTTTGTTATATCCTCCTTCCAACTTTTTAAAATATAAGCGTATTTAAAGTTGATGTATTATAGCAAAAGCAGTTGAATTATAATACATATAATTTCAAAGCGAGGCTGCGCTAGCTGAAGATAACTACGTGAGCACAACCGAGTCTTGCAAAATTTGTGTATTATAATTCAACTGCTTTTGCTATAGTGCGCCTAAATAAATGAGGTTTGAAATGGATACTAGACTACGTTCTTATTTTATCGGAGTTAGCTGGTTTATTCTAAGCTTAGTAAGCAGTTCAATTAATGATGTGATTTCTAAATACACTGGTATGCGCCTTCACAGTTATGAGATTACTTTTTTTAGATTTATGTTTGGTACTTTTACTCTCTTGCCTTTTGTAATGTACTATGGAGTATCAACTCTAAAAACCTCTAGACCATTAGTTCACTTCTTCAGGGGATTCTTGTTGTTTTTAGGAATGGCTGGATGGACTTATGGGCTAACAATTGCACCAGTTACCACTGGTACTGTTATCACTTTTACTATTCCAATTTTTGTTCTTGTACTCGGAGTATTCTTCCTAAGCGAGAATATTATTTGGCAAAGATGGGTTGTAACTGTTGTAGCATTTTTTGGTTTGATAATTACACTTAATCCAAATGCGTCTAATTTTAATCCAGAGGTGCTAGTGTTTGTGGGAGCAGCTGTTTTATTTGCTATTCTTGATATTATGAACAAAAAATTTGTTATTAAAGAAACAATGATTAGTATGCTTTTTTATTCAGCCATTGTTACTGCCACTCTAGCATGCCCATTTGCATTACGCTACTGGCTAACGCCAACATTAGAGGAGCTGGTTTTACTGTTTATTCTCGGAGCAAGTGCTAACTTAATATTATTCTTCTTATTAAAAGCTTTCTCACACGCGGACGCAACCGCTCTTGCACCATATCGTTATTTCGAGCTAGTTGTTTCTGCGATAATCGCTTATATTGTCTTCCAGGAAATTCCCAAAGAGGCTACGATACTTGGCTCGCTAGTTGTTATACCTTCAACTTTGTTTATTATTTATTCGGAGAAAAGGGAACTAGACAAAAAAGTAAACGAAAAATAAATTCAAAATCATAGTATTTTGTTTATGTTAGTAAAAATCGTTTATTGTATTAAGAAAATTAGGATTTGGTAATGAATAAAAAGAAATTGGTACTTACCAGCAGCGTGGCCAACACGTTCGAATGGTATGACTATGCTTTATTTGGACATTTTGCACCTATCATTGGAGCAAAGTTCTTTCCGGAAAGCGATCTTAGCACGGCATTACTTCATGCATTTTTAGTATTCGCAATTGGTTATCTGATGAGACCACTTGGCGGTATCTTTTTTGGTGTCATAGGTGATAAGTTTGGCCGGAGAGTTGCGCTGAGCTCAGCAATAATGTGCATGGCAATACCAACTGCAGCTATAGGTTTCTTGCCAACTTACGAAACTTGGGGAATAGTCTCAACTGGTTTAATGATTGTTGTGCGTATGTTACAAGGGCTTTCAATGGGAGGGGCACTGACTGGATCGGTATCTTTTGTTATTGAACATACAAATAAAGAAAATAGAGGTTTTTTTGGAAGTATTTCTATGGCCAGTATTTGCGTAGGAATTTTGCTTGGTTCCCTTGTATCATTTGTTGTAAAAAACACTTTCACTCCAGAACAATTTGACAACTGGGCATGGAGACTGCCTTTCATTATAGGAATAGTTATTTACTTTGCTGGCATATATATTAAGAAACACACACTGGAAACGCCTTTATTTATAGAAGCAAAATATCGAGGTGAGATAGCAAATTCACCTCTTAGAATAGCTTTCAAACATTACTGGTTTGATATGATAATTTCTATTTTCATCAATGCCACCGGATCTATTATCTTTTATCTAGAAGCTATATACCTAATTTCATACTTAAAATTAAATCGCGGATTCCCTGAAGCAAGTGTAAGTCACTTGGCTAATTTCTGTTATGTAATAATGATCTTCATTACTCTACTTGCTGGTTGGTTATCTGATAAAATAGGGAGGAGAAAAATATTTGTTTTTAATTTAGTGTTTATAATAGGAGCAACTCCATTCTTGTTAAATGTAATTGAGAATTCTGGGTTTGTTGCTGTCGCATTTGCACAAATTATGATTTCTATTATGGCAGCAACCTATATTGGTCCAGAGCCAGCTCTACAAGCAGAATTTTACCCAACTTCTATAAGAAATACTGCACTATCAGTTTCATACAATACTGCTACAAGTATATTTGGTGGAACAGCACCATATGTCATTGAGTCTTTGGTACAAAATACCGGAACGATAACAGCGAGTGTTTATTACATAATAGGTTCTTCTGTGCTGGGCTTGGT
Organism: Rickettsiales bacterium; assembly: GCA_947505405.1. Classification (GTDB taxonomy): domain Bacteria; phylum Pseudomonadota; class Alphaproteobacteria; order Rickettsiales; family Rickettsiaceae; genus Megaera_A. The sequence continues at coordinate 16,296 of CANNHR010000022.1, read as the reverse complement.
TGCTTTGTATTTTTATAAAGATCGGTCACTAAAAGACTATAAAGTTCGGATCAGTGAAGAAGAAGATCAATCTATAATTTTCTAATATTAATATACATTTGAATGACTGCACAAATATTCTTAAGCCAAACTCTTAACGAAAATGAACTGGTAAAAGGACTACTGCCAATAGCTAGGTTGCGTGATGCTCAGCAGCAACACGTGCTCACAAGGGGCAGAAAATTTGTTACAAAGATAAGAGCGTCCAGGGGTTTCTCGATGGAAGACTTTCTTCAGCGCTATAACCTGTCCAATGAAGAGGGCGTTGCTATACTTGGGCTTGCGGAAGGCTTGCTAAGGATTCCAGATTCTAAAGTAAGTACCGAGCTAATAGCCGACAAATTATCAAACAAGAATTGGAAAGCTTTCTTATTTAAGCGCAGTAAATCAGTTAAAACTATTATAGCTTCATTTGGCTTATATTTTTCTGGAAAATTTACAGATATTGTTAAATCTAAAAATGCCATCTCAAACCTTATTGATAGAGTTGGTCAGCCAATTTTTGTTAAAATACTAAAAAAAGCAATTCTTGCTTTAAGTAAAGAATTTGTCTTCGCAAGCGATATGCACGAAGCTTTGATAAGGAAAAATTCTTTTCCAAAAAATAAGTTTGCTTTTGACTTACTTGGAGAATCAGCCAGAACCAGTAATCAAGCTACAATTTATTACAAGCAATACGAAGATGCAATTAAATTGATAGCTAAAGACTTTCCTAATACTAGTGAAGCAATTGAAGATAGGCCAAATCTTTCGGTAAAATTAACAGCTTTGCATCCTCGTTTTGAGCTTGCAAAAATGAAAGAATTGGAAGCTATACTTCTGCCAAAAGTAATTTCATTAGTTGAAAAAATTAGAGATCATAATTTGACAATAACTTTTGATGCAGAAGAAGCATTTCGAACAGATGTGTATCTATTATTCCTAACAAAATTGATCAAACATCCATCATTTAAAGATTTTGATGGTATAGGTTTCGTAGTGCAAGCTTATCAAACCAAAAGTATAGCTATTGTCCAATATCTCATAGATCTTGCTAAAGATATAGGAAGAAGAATTCCAATCAGGTTAGTAAAAGGAGCATATTGGGACTCAGAAATTAAACGTGCCCAAGAGCTTGGCCTCAAATATTATCCGGTATTCACAGTAAAAGATTATACAGATCTGAACTATATAGCCTGCGCCCGAAAAATTTTGGAAAATAAAGAGTTCATTTATCCTCAATTTGCTACACATAATGCAGTTACAGCTTCGACTATAATTGAGATTGCGGGTGATCAAAAATTTGAGTTTCAGAAACTCTACGGTATGGGTAATGCTCTTCATAAAGAGCTTGAAAATCATAGAAATGTTAGAATCTACTCACCAGTTGGTACTACGCATGATCTGCTTGCTTATCTTATGCGCAGAATGCTAGAAAACGGTGCATCAACAAATTTTGTTAATAAAGTAAATTCATCCGAAATTCCAATTAATGAAATTGTATATGACGTAAGTGATAAGGTACTGGGCATGCTAGACCATGATAATAAAATTGTTTTGCCAGAAAAAATATATCCAAACAGGAAGAATGCTATGGGATACGATTTAGGTTACAAAAGTAACTATGATTACATACAAGAGAAAGTAACAAGCTATTTTGATAAAGTACATAATGTAGGTTCTATCATAGATGGCAAGGAAATAATTAGTGATAAGCATAGTAATGATGGGTTTTGTCCCGCAAAAAATGCTCAAAAATTCTCATCCATTTCAAATGCTGTTGAGGGAGAAATAAAAACTGCCATTGATTCTGCCAGCAGTGAATTCGAGAACTGGAGCAAACTTGATGCCGGGCAAAGAGCATTAATTTTAGAAAAAATTGCACAATCCTTTGAAGATAAGAAGTTTGAACTATATGCAATATTGATAAAAGAAGCTGGCAAATCGATTCATGATGCAATAAATGAAGTAATCGAAGCGATCGATTTTTGTCGCTATTACGCCAATAGCGCGCGAGTAGCCATGGCAGAAAGAAAGCTCCCAGGCGCCACTGGTGAGCGTAATACCTTAAGTATGCACGGGCGCGGTGTATTTTTATGCATCAGCCCATGGAACTTCCCATTTGCAATTTTTACTGGTCAAATTGTAGCCGCACTTGTTTCGGGCAATAGCGTCATTGCGAAACCCTCAACACAAACACCCGTTATCGCTAATTTTGCTGCTCGGCTCATGCATAAAGCTGGTGTACCAAAATCTGCATTACAACTTGTAATCTCATCTTCATCTAACATAAGCAAATTTGTAGTCACCGATGAGAGAATCGCAGGAGTAGCCTTTACTGGATCGTGTTCTACAGCTCAGTCAATCAACTCGGTTCTTGCAACCAGACACAATGGTATAGTTCCTCTAATTGCTGAGACTGGCGGGCAAAATGCAATGATCGTTGACAGTTCTGCACTTCTTGAGCAAGTGACAGACGACGTACTTATATCTTCTTTTTATTCTGCAGGGCAGAGATGTTCAGCTCTTAGGATGATGTATGTCCAAGAAGAAATCTATGATGAAGTCCTTGAGATGATAAAGGGAGCTACAGAGTTGCTAAAAATTGGCGACACTTCTGATTTTAGCATTGATATTGGTCCAGTAATTGACAAGAAAGCGCAAGATGCTCTAGAACATCATATCCAAGATATGGCCGCTAAAGGATTTAAAATATTCGCTCACCCACAAACAGGTGCTACAAAAGATGGCCATTATTTCTATCCGCATATCATCGAAGTAAAATCAATTAATGACATTCCTGATGAAAAATTTGGTCCGATACTTCATATTACGAAGTTTAAGTCAAAAAATTTAGATAAGGTGATTGATGAAATAAATAATTGTGGCTTCGGCTTAACCTTTGGTATTCATTCACGTATTGAAGAAAAAATTGAATATATCAAAACCAGAATGAAAGTTGGCAACATCTACGCTAACCGCTCTATCGTTGGGGCAAAAGTAGAATCTCAACCATTTGGTGGGCAAAACAAGTCAGGAACGGGATTTAAAGCTGGCGGACCTCATTACCTACTTCGGTTTATGACTGAGCGGACAACAACTGTCAATACCACTGCATTTGGTGGTAATGTCGAATTACTGAATGGTTAAATCACGGATGTGGTGTTATGGCAATAATTGTAATTTCTAATTTACCATGACCATAATGCCAAAATATCCTGTAAGCTTGAGGAGTTCTATTTTCAACATATGCTTCGAATATTTTTATACCGTATTTTCTAGTCTTTCCGCCGGAAATGCCTTCAGAGGTTTTCCTATCCCTTATTGTCATTCCTGCGCCAGGCGGGAATCCATGGCAAAACGGCCAAAAGACTGGATTCCCGCCTGGCGCGGGAATAACAAAAAAGAGAGCTGGAATAACATCGAGAGGCTGTTTTATGCAAAAACATTCTCAGCAATTCCATAATATTTTTGTACATATATCGTCGTTTTCTTATGGATCTTACAATAAAGTTTTATCTCGTATCTCTTTTATTTATTCACGTGTAAGAATCCTGACGGAAGGACTTTCTACTTAAGAAATCATATTCATGAGTGCTCAAACAGGATGCTTAGGATTGACTTCTAGATATCCTAAAGCCTTTCTAGCGGCTTTAAGTTGCTTGTGTTTGGCTGGGTTATTTTCAAGTTCATTCAGATCAGCAACAGCTTCCTTTGTAAATAGAAGTTTATAAATCATCTACTTAAACTATATATACTTAGAAAAACTACCAAGATCAACCGTTTCTCCTCGAGAAGACTGCTTGAATCCACGACTGATACTTTCTAATGCATCTTTATTATCTAAAAGCCACTTCTCAGCTAACGGAATTTCTGCGTATGGTCTTAGTATCTTTTTGACTTGCATTATTCACTCTCGTCTTACGTTAACTCTTACCTCATCATATCAAATAGTGGGAATATTGTGAAATGTACTTTTCTTAAGCCTAGGTTTGACTTATCAAATCCTCAAGAGATTGTTGACAGACGCCATACTCCTTCCAGGAACATCCTTGGCAAGCTATATGAAACTTTTCAACGCTCATATGTTTTTTTATTCGCTCTTTAGCTTGCTTCCAGGTAAAAACATCCCCTTCCTTAAGCAATAAAGCAGCGGTATGAGCAACGTCTAGTTTTCTGATTTTATCTTGTGTTTTGCAAATTATCTCATCAACTTTGTTTGGACAAGCAGAGCAGATACTATCCATGAATTGTACTACTTCAATTTGCGTTTCTTCATCGTCGCTTAGTTTCTGGACTATTTTTTTGTAATTGCGGACAAAGTCGGCAGAGTACCCTTTGCCGCGAAAGCCTAGGGTACACATAAAATGATGAGGTCTAAATCTTATTTTTTCCGCCATGAAAATGCTTTTTTAACAATTTTACAGAAGAGGCAGTAAAAATCGCTTTAACAATACCAGGAATAATAAACGGATATAAACCAATCTCAAGAGCTTTATCAGCGCCAACAAAAAATGCAAGCTGCGGCACACCGATTATAAACAAACATGCAGAACCAATGGCACTATAGATTACTAGCTTTGCCCAACTATCTTCGCCAAATTTCTCACGCATGTTAGTTACCAGATATACGCAGAATATCATGCCAAATATATATCCTCCAGTAGGTCCGACTAAAACATGTACGCCACCACTAAAGCCAGAAAAAACAGGAGCCCCCATAGCTCCCAGCACAACAAAGCCAACCATAGATGCGCAGGCCTCCTTTCTCTCATAACAAAGTGCTATAATCAATACACCAACGCTATATAGCGTTATTGGTACTGGTCCTATCGGTATCTGTACTTGCGCAGAAAGAAAGATAAGCAATATTCCAAGCGCGACTCTGAGCGTTCTATAATGGATTATTGACTGAATTTTATTAGATAAGACTCTCATAAGACCTCCTATAGATATGAAAAATATATATGAATTCTATATATGTAATTATTACATGTCAAACAATTGATTCTGTCGACTGCTTAACGGTGCAGGGCCACCGCATTAAAATAGCGTCATCCCAGAAGTTAGATACGCAAGTGCTTTAGCACTTAGCGGATCTTACTATCTGGGATCTATCTACCAACATAGTAACCATACTGCCTTGAATGGATTCCAGATACTAAGTCTCATTACGCCCTAAAGGGCTATTCGACGTAAGTTCTGGAATGACGGCTTACTCATATTTTAATGCGGTGGCCCTGCTTAACGGTGCCGTTTTTTTGTCTTTGAGCGCTTATGTTTATTCTTCTTTGGTCCTGATTTTGTTTTGGTTTGGGCTAATTTTTTCTTAATTTCTTTTGCTTTATTTATTGAACTTTCTTTACCTTGCACCTTCTCAGTTTGTGATACTTTGACAACTGGTTTGGGTTGTTTGGACGTTTTGTCATTAACAGGTTTTGTAATAAATTCCGGTAAGACTGGTTTTAGTTGATCTAGATTGTTATATTTAGAGAAAGGATCATGGGCTTTAACAAAATCTTTAGTATAACTTTTAACTGTTCCTACTATTCCTCTCGTATCTTGAATCTCTTTTTCAGTTTTAAGAACCTCTTGTTTAGCCGCTTCAAAAAGCTCCATAATTTCTTCGGGCTTTGCTCCACGAAATGAACCATCATTCACCATTTTTTGAAGAGCTAAGGTTTGCACTCTCTGTTCTCTTGTAGCTTCTGCGAGTTCAATTAAATCACTATAACCTGGAGTATCTGGCTTATTTCGTTCTTGATCAATATTTTGTTTAAAATTTAGACCTATTTCTTCCTTAGTTGCTTGTTTTTTACTTTCACCATACAGACCAAAAGCGGTTTTACCTACCTTAGTTACATTTGTAAGCGAAGGCGTAAAAACTACACCAGATATACTTTTAACAACATCAACTGAATTTTTAAGTAAAACTTTGCCGTAAGAACTAATACTTATAGTTGACTGCGGTGTTTTGTCTATATATCTTTCAGTTAAGGAAGTTTGATTACTCCGGTTAGGAACATATAACTTATCTTGTAAAACTTCAGAAAGTAGTGGCTCATTCTTAAGTAGCTCATCCTGCTGACCTTGCGCCTTTCTATTTTTTGCTAAAAGTGAGTTCTCTTTTTTTAATAACCGAAGGGTTCTAGTGTCAACAGTGTCCATAAGAGCTCCTGTTACAATGGATCCAACTCCAATTATCGTTGCAGGAATAGTAACGATAGTAGCACTTGTAAGCACGGTAACTACTCCTATAGAACGTCCAATTGCACTACCAGTAACTATTTTAACAGGAGCAGAGTCTTTTATGTAATTCAAAGTATTTTTTAGAGTTGTAAAACTCCACAGTTTAGGCCCTTCTGGTTTAGGCTCTTCTGGCGATTTAGACATATATTTAACTCAAGTTAATTTACTACTATATGTATTTAAAACTAGGGTTCTAGAAACAAAACCTTGGTAATAAGATTTAGATGGGTTAATAAGCAGATTTCTCATTGCCGTTCTACCAAGTAACATACGATGGTGCATAATATCCCTATTAGTCAGGGTAATCTCAATATCCCAGCTAAAGTCACCGATCTTAATTGGAGTATGAACAACGGGCCTAATCTGCTTATGACCGTTAGAGCTTTTTACCGTCTTCATCCCAACTATTTCTGCTCGACATGGAACACATATCTTATCATTAGTTTGAATCGGGTGAATTACAAACTCTGCAAATTCTTTTTTAGCTGTTTTTATAATCTTTATATCATATGCATGAAGTGCAGAGGTTTTTGCTCCAGTATCAACCTTAATTTTAATCAGAGGTATGTTAAGTTCTGGTAGACCAGCCCATTCTCTCCATCCAATTAACAATGGTTCTACATTCATTCCAGATCCTCTTGATAATCTTCGACGGATTCAGCAACAGCTTCTGCATTTTCAAATGTTGCAATATGGAATAAAGCATCACCATTTGTTACCAGTGGAAGCATTGTTATTCCAATAATGACACCAGTTTCTTTCGCCTTAACATAGTGTTTCACTTTGCCCAGTGGATCAGAGATAAATCCTAGCACCTCATTCGCCTTAACTTTGTGGCCTACATTTTTTTTCAGCCTTAGACTGCCACTGTGAGGAGCTCTAATCCAATGACTGGAAGCCGCATAAAATACTTCGCGACGTTGAGGGACTTTTCTCTTTACTAACTCTTGATCAAGCATTCCTATATTACACATGGTCCAAAGAATGCCATTCTCAGCTGAACGAATTATTTCTTCATTATATCTTAGAGCTTCGCCGCCTTCAAACAGAAGGATTTTTACTCCTTTTTCAGTTGCAGCCTGACGCAGCGAACCATCTCTCATATTAGAGTGAAGTATTACCGGCACTCCAAAAGATTCAGCTAGAGATTTGATTTCCTTATTATCTAAAAATGCTCTGATTTGTGGTAGGTTATATCTGTGAGCACTGCCGGTGTGTAGATCAATTCCATAATCACATTTTTCTACTATCTCTTTCATAAATTTATAGGCAATTTGACTAGCAAGAGAACCTTTTTTTGATCCAGGAAATACTCTGTTTAAGTCACGCCTATCAGGTAAATATCTCAAGTTACGATTATAACCAAAAACGTTAATAATAGGTACAGCAATTAGTGTACCTTTTATAGATGAGAGTAATTTTTTACGTTGCAATAATCGTCTAATAGTCTCAACACCGTTTATCTCATCGCCATGGATTGCTGAAGAAACAAAAAGTGTTGGTCCGTCTTCAACCCCTCTGATAACTTCAACTGGAATGGTCATTTCGGTGTTATCAAATAGCTTGGCAATATGCATTTCAAGGTATTTTCTTTCACCTTTTTTTATCACAATGCCATCTATAGTCAAAGTTCTGGTCATGAACAATCATCCTTTCATAAATATTCTAGTTCTCGATTTCTTAGTAATATCTTTTTCAATAAATCCAATGATTGCATCTGCAACATTTTTGCCTGTAGCACTCTCAATACCCTTTAAGCCTGGAGATGAGTTTACTTCTAGTACAAGAGGCCCTCTGGCAGATCTTATCAAATCCACACCAGCTACTTTGAGTCCCAGAACTTTTGCAGCAGATGTAGCCATTATCCGCTCTTTTGGAGTTATTTTTACTGGATGAGCACTACCTCCTGCATGAAGATTGGAACGAAACTCTCCATCAGGTCCTTGTCTTTTCATTGCGGCCACCACTCGGTCACCAATTACAAAACAACGTATATCACTCCCAGCAGACTCCTTGATAAATTCTTGCACTAAAAAATTGGCTTGTAAATCCAAAAACGCATTAATCAAGCTTTCGGCTGCTTTAGTGGTTTCTGCAAGTAACACTCCTTTTCCTTGAGTGCTTTCAGTTACCTTGACAATCAACGGAGCACCGCCAACAGACTTTATTAGGTTGCCAGTAGCATTACCTGAGTGAGCATAGCTTGTAATAGGAATATCGACGTCTTTTCTAGCAAGAAGTTGGTGCGCTCTTAGTTTATCTCTTGATCTAGTGATTGAAACCGAACCATTTAATACATAAACTCCAGCTACTTCAAATTGCCTTAAGACTGCAGTGCCAAATATGGTAATAGATGCTCCAATTCGTGGAATCACAGCATCAAACTCTAGCAATCTCTCTATTTTATCGCTTATATAGTGTACATCCGGCTTATTAGCAGTGATATTCATAAAGCATTTAAGCGGATCAACCACCATAACAGTATGGCCTCTTTTTTCTGCTGCTTCAATAAGTCTACGCGTAGAGTAAATGGTAGGGCCGCGTGATAAAATACCTATTTTCATAATTACTTAACTGAGTTTTTTAGATTTTTGCATTTTATTTTAGGAATGACTATTCATATTTGCTGTAAATACATATTGTGGACCAGTTTTAATTTAAAACGTTAGTTTTGGATAACGAAACACACACATTTTTCTTAAAATAGAGATAGACATTTTATCCAAAAAGAGCGGTTACAGACTGTGATGGTTATACCAATTCCCATTTAAAATCAGACTAATGAATTTTAGAGCGTCGCTCCGCGCAAGCGTGCTTATACCAATCGTCTCAAATAATTGGACAAATGAAATTTGAGCGGTGAGCGCGCGCAGCGTATACTAAATACGTGAGCACGCAAATTCCGTAAAAAAATTCTTTTGTCCAATTAAAGTGAGCGATTGGTATTATATGTAAAATTAGGCATTGCTCAACAACTATGATAATTCATCAATAGTGTTTTTGTAAAAACCCGTCATGGCAAGGAGCCTGGAAGGCGATGTAGCCAGAAGGGTCCATCCTGAACTTGTTGTGTTGGGGCCACGCTCTCAAGCTGATCGCTCGCCATAATTGATGCTTTTAGACTATATCTATAAGCTAGTGAGCAATGCCTGAAATATACCAGCAGAATACAACTGGGAAAGTTACACATCCAAATTGTTAACATTCAATGCATTAGCATTTATAAAATCTCTTCTTGGCTCAACGACACTACCCATCAATGTTGAGATTATTTGCTCAGCGTCATCGACATCACCTACTTTTACCTGTAATAATGTACGTTTTGCAGAATCAAGAGTAGTTTCCCATAATTGTTCTGAATTCATTTCGCCAAGACCTTTGAATCGCTGAACAGTAATGCCTTTCTTTCCAAGATCAATAACCAATGTAAGCAGCTTGCTTGGTGTCGATAAGTTATATTCTTGACCTTTAATAGTGAGTTTACATCCGCCTATAAACAAATGCTCAAGTGCGCTACCAATCTTGTTAACCTGTACAAATTCAGGAGATTCAACTAGCCCGCGATGAAGCATTTTGCTAGTTCTTACGCCTCTGACAAATCTATAAAACTCAATAGCATTTTCTCCTGCCGTAATTTCCCAATTAGTCTTGTCTGGCTCAAGTTCACCTTGGTTAAGAGACGATAAAGCTGCTAAAAGCTCAGGCTCCTTATTGGTTGAAAACGATTCTGGTCGGAGCAGATTATTAACTGCTAAGCATTCAGCAATTAATGGATCAAATTTTCTTGATAACGAATTTAACCTATCGCCTAAAAGGGTAATTTGATTAAGCAATCCTCTCAAGGCCTCGCCAGTTAAGAGACTACCGTCATTGAGCGTAGCATGTGTGTCATTTAGAGCACCATTGATCAGATATTCTTGCAAAGCTTGTTCGTTTTTCAAGTATGTTTCAGAGCTGCCACGTTTGACTTTATAAAGAGGAGGTTGAGCAATATATAAATACCCTTTCTCAATAATTGACTGCATATGACGATAGAAAAGTGTAAGCAGCAAAGTTCTGATATGAGATCCATCAACGTCCGCATCCGTCATAATAACAATTTTGTGATATCTAAGCTTAGTGGTATCCAATTCCTCCCCTATTCCTGCACCAAGCGCGGTAATTAAAGTCCCCACTTGCTCAGAACCAAGCATTTTATCAAATCTAGCTCTTTCAACATTTAGAATTTTACCCCGCAACGGTAGAATGGCCTGAGTTTTTCGGTCTCTGCCTTGCTTTGCAGTGCCGCCAGCAGAGTCTCCCTCAACTATAAAAAGCTCAGATAAAGCCGGGTCCTTTTCCTGGCAATCGGCCAACTTACCTGGTAAATTTGATATTTCGAGAGCTGACTTGCGCCGAGTCAATTCTCTTGCTTTGCGTGCCGCTTCGCGCGCGCTCGCAGCTTCAACAATCTTACTAACGATAGTTTTTGCTTCAATAGGATGTTCTTCAAACCATTCAAGAAGTTTTGTATATACAGCTGATTCAACGACTGGTCTTACTTCTGAAGAAACAAGCTTATCTTTTGTTTGAGATGAAAATTTTGGATCAGGAACTTTTATTGAAAGAACGCAAGCTAGTCCTTCTCTTGAATCATCCCCAGATAAAGTAACTTTCATTTTCTTTGCCAAGCCGCTCTTGTCAACGTAAGAACTAATAACTCTGGTTAAGGCAGACTTAAATGCCGATAGATGAGTTCCACCGTCACGTTGGCGAATATTATTTGTAAAACAAAGAATATTTTCATGATAAGAATCATTCCATTGCATAGCAAAGTCCACAACAATTCCTAGTGCATCATCGCTTGAAGATAAGGAAATACATGGATGCAGAGAAACTTTACTTCGGTTGATATACTCAACGTAAGCTTGAACACCCCCTTCATAAAGAAATTCTACTTCTTGTTTTGGGTCAAATCTGTCATCAATCAACAGAATACGTACACCGGAATTAAGAAATGCAAGCTCACGTAATCTGTTTTCAAGTATAGCAAAATGAAATTCGATAATTTTAAAAATCTCTACAGAAGCCATAAAAGTGACTTCAGTTCCCTTTTTGTTAACATTATCAAGCTCTAAATGCAGTGGAGCTTCAGCATCCCCATTTCTAAAACGAATAAGATATTGTTTTTGATCACGCCAAATTCTAAGTTCAAGCCAATCTGATAGAGCATTTACAACTGAAACCCCAACACCATGTAAACCCCCAGACACTTTGTATGAGTTTTGATCGAATTTACCACCGGCGTGCAGTTGAGTCATAATTACTTCAGCAGCAGATACTCCCTCACCTTCGTGAATATCAACCGGAATACCACGGCCATTATCTCGAACAGTTACAGAACCGTTCTTATTAAGAATTACCTGCACAAGATCACAATGACCAGCCAGGGCTTCGTCAATAGCGTTGTCAACAACTTCATATACCATATGATGTAGACCCGACCCATCATCAGTATCTCCGATATACATACCAGGTCTTTTTCGAACAGCTTCAAGGCCTTTTAAAACTTTAATAGAGTCTGCATCATATTCTGGTGTTTGAACTTCTTGTAGATTTGACATTGGTATCCCTAACGTGATAAAAAAACTATGGGCTCACTATACTATAGGGTCATAGTTTTTAAAAGAAAAACTTGAGGTAAAAACGGAGAGATTTATGTCTGAGCTGAAGTTGGTGCATATTGAAGAATGTATGAATGATTATGATCTATTTTTATTCGATCTATGGGGAGTTATAATAGAAGGTGGCGACACTTACCCAGGGATAGTTGAAGCACTGAACAAAATAATCAAAAAGAAAGAAGTTGTTTTTTTAAGTAATGCCCCTAGACCAGACTTTATAGTGGCTAAAAACTTAAGAAATTGGGGTATTTTAGATGTAACTCCAGAGATGGTGATAACATCAGGAGACGTAGCGAGGCAGCTTATAGTTGATTATAGGAAATCGCTACCTAACAGAGTACCAAAGATATTTCACCTTGGTTCTGATAGGAACGATGATATCCTGATCGAAATAGAACATGTAGCGACAAACAATATAAACGAAGCAGATATATTGTTACTAAGCGTTTTCCGGGACGAACATGAAGATATTCATGAGTTTGATGAGTTTTTGAAAAGAGCAGCAAAAATACCAAATTTGTTAAATATCTGCTCTAACCCAGATACGACTATACCAAAACAGGGTATTTTGCGTTACTGTCCAGGTTATTTTGCAAAGATCATTGAGCAACATGGTGGAGATGTCATTTACACTGGCAAGCCAGAAATATCAATCTATGATCTTGTTTTTCAGCGCAAATCCAAGATAAGTAAAGATCGCATATTGATGATCGGCGATACATTTGAAACTGATATTCTTGGAGCGAATAGATCTGGAATTCATTCAGCTTTAGTACTTTCTGGTAATTCAGTAACTATTCATAAAATGCATGAATCTTTGGTAGATAAATTAACTGCACTTTCGCTACATTCAAAAAAAATTGCTATTAGACCAACATTCGTAACTAAAATTGCTAAATAAAAAATGTCAATTAAAGCTGGAGAATATATTCTATATAGTGAAGAGGATTCTACAAACTTAGCCATTCAAATATCGAATAGTATTAAACCAGGATATATACTGACTTTTAGTGGTGATCTTGGAGCGGGCAAGACATTTTTTTGTCGTCAGATAATCAAACAACTATGCGGGCAAGGGACAAAAGTTATAAGCCCAACATTCAACTTACTTCAAATTTACGATTGGAAAGATTGCTCCATCTACCATTATGATCTCTATCGTCTTAAAGATATTTCTGAGATTTACGAATTGGGAATTGAAGAAGCTCTGGCTTCTAATGTATGTCTTATTGAATGGCCCGAACTTATAGATGCTATTTTGCCAAATGATACTATTGCTTTTAACATTCAAATAGTTGATTACCACAAGCGTAGAGTTTTTGTCAAAAATGGATAATATTGTGTTTCATATTCATTATAATTAGTTGAATTAGATAATGAAATAAAATACCATTAGGTTCATAATCAAGCGCATTGAAATACGCTAACAATATATAATGATGAGTTTTAATAATGTCGAAATCAGAAAAAACCCCACAAGAAAAGTTTCAGAGCGACATTATTGGCGCGTTACAAACAAAATTAGGTAAATCTTTAAATCAAGACCAACTAGAGCAAGTACAGTACCTAGCTCATGATATAGAACACATTAGTGATGGGAAAGCTATGACGTCCCTAGACAAAGGTGTTGAATCCATTCTCACTGTTACTGGATTAAAAGCTAGCGAAATCGGTCCCATTACTGAAATAGTGGCAAACTATCATAAAAGTGATCAGGTCAAACAAACGCTTGTAGAATCAGCTATGAAGACTTTTGGAGACAAAAATGGACTGGAACCAGTTGTCGAAAAAACTCCACAGGAAAAATTTCAGAGCGACATTATTGGTGCGTTACAAACAAAATTAGGTAAACCTTTAAATCAAGACCAACTAGAGCAAGTACAGTACCTAGCTCATGATATAGAACACATTAATGATGGGAAAGCTATGGCGTCCCTAGACAAAGGTGTTGAATCCATTCTCACTGTTACTGGATTAAAAGCTAGCGAGATTGGCCCCATTACTGAAATAGTTGCAAACTATCATAAAAGTGATTCGGTCAAGCAAAAGCTTGTACAATCAGCTCTGGAGCCTTTTAAAGTTAATGAGCTTAATCAACAGATTACTACAGAGTTGGAAAAATTAACGGATAGAAAGTTAACTGAGCCCGAATTATTAATGGTAAGCGAATTAAGCCAAAGTGTAGGATATATTAGGGATAAGGATGATGTAGGCACTTTAACGAGACCCCTTGATGAAGTGGTCAAAAACCTAACACTAGAGCAAGCCAAACCAATCCTTGACCTGGTTGCGAACTATCATAAGGGAGATAAGGAGAAGCAAGCGCTTGTAAGCCCGGTTCTTGATAACGTTACCTTGAAAAAAGAGCCTGAGATAGAAGTCGCTCTAGACAGTTTTAGATCTCCATCTCCTTCGACTGGAAGCTCGGTGGGAACTCCTAGTGTTGACGAAATTACCCAGGCTATTCGTGATGAAATAATAACAAAGCAGCAAGTCTATTTGCAAGGAGAGATTGCAAAGACAATGGGTGTGGATGAAAGCACTGCATTCAAGAACAAGACTCCAGAAGAAATGCGAGCGTACCTGGGGACTGAAGAGGGTAAGGAAGCAGTAAAAGAGGTAATGAAAACCAAAGAAGCTCAATTAGCAATGAATAAAATTGAGGTCGAAGGTTATAAAAAAGTACATAGTCAATTTCAGGATAGTTTTAAAAATGTTGGTTGGGACCAGGAAACGGGGACCAAAGTTCGTATTGCTGAAATTAAAAATGAGGCAGGAGAAAAAGTTGCTTCCCTAAAAGAAACAACAGTTGATGCGACGCCAACGCAAGTTACTCTTGAAGATGGGACAACCAGAACTGTTAAAAGCTATAGACAAATAGATTTCCCAACACAACTAGATAATGGTAAAGGGCCTGCGCATTTTTCAATGGCGGTGAAAGATGAGAATGGTCGAAATATTTCATCAAAGGATGCTGTATATTTTACAGCTCACTACGATGATGATGGTAAGTTAACGGAAGTAAGCTCGCCAGTACCTGTGAAATTCATGGGAAAAGGTGATGATGCAATTGGCTATATTGAGCGTGATGGGAAAGTTTATACTTTGCCGGTAACTCAAGGTAAGTATAAAGAAATGATGAAGGAAGTTGCTATAAATAACGGTTTGGGTGTGGATTTAGGACAAGATGTTGCTGTTGACACAGTCAGTGTTGGCCCACGTACTGTAGAAGTTGAACTACAAGCACCAGAAATACTGAAGAAGTCTGGTCCTGTTACTATTGATCCAGTGAATCTAGAGAAGGTAGGTCCAACCACTATTGACCCGGAAGTATTAAAGAAGTCTGGTACTGAATCGAAGGTAACAAACCATCCGACCTTTGCTGAAGAACTGCAAGCAAAGAAAGAAAGTCTAACTAAAACAGATCGAGGTGCTGAGGTGTATGGTTATGAAAAACCAGAACCGAAAACGAACCCTGATCCAACGAAGAAGCCGAGTCCTCCGACCTTTGCTGAAGAACTACAAGCAAAGAAAGAAAGTCTAACTAAAACAGATCGAGGTGCTGAGGTGTATGGTTATGAAAAACCAGGACCGAAAACAAGCCCCGAGACGAAGCTGACGAGCATGCCACCACCAGAGATAGGGATCATACCGAAGGATATAGTCACGGTGGTTTCTCCTAAGGTGGAGACAGCTACGGTCGTTACTAATCCGATTACTGGTACTCCGATAAGTCCACAGGTTATGAACAAGGTTCAAGAAATTAGGCAAGGATTAGACCCTTCATCAAGAAGTCAACCTGAGGTAAATAATGGAGAAAAAGCTCTAGAAATGCTTAAGGGTAAATCGTCAAAAGAGGTTCTGGAAACTATTTCTAGTACCATAGGAAAAGGAGATGATAAACTTGTTGGTGCTATGATGGACCTTATCAAAAATCCGCCTAAGGATTCGCAAATTCCTTCAGTAGGAAAAGTAGCCCTAAATAAAATTTATATAGAGCAAATGGAATCAACAAAGAATATGCCACTTGAGCAAAAGGTTAAAGTTCAAAGAACTTCAGGAGCAATTGCGTCTGCATCAGGTATTACAGATCATTCGCAAAGAATTACTAGTCCTAAGCAATCTACTGGTCGTGGGCTGTAATATAACTTGAGTTTGATCTGATAGAATACCAATCACTAGGCTAGTTTAAGCAAAAGCAATTTTTCATGAAACTCGCGTCCTAACCTATTAAGTATATAGTCTCTCCGCCGGAAATGCCTTCAGAGGTTTTCCTATCCCTTATTGTCATTCCCGCGTCAGGCGGGAATCCAGTCTTTTAGCCGTTTTGCCATGGATTCCCGCCTGACGCGGGAATGACAATAAA
>CANNHR010000021.1 GCA_947505405.1 Rickettsiales bacterium | reverse complement strand
ACCAACATAGTAACCATACTGCTTGAATGGATTCCAGATACTAAGTCTCATTACGCCCTAAAGGGCTATTCGACGTAAGTTCTGGAATGACGGCTTACTCATATTTTAATGCGGTGGCCCTGATTAATTTGCAGCAAAAATACACTTAAATATGATATGTTTCTTATATCAAACTCAGGTTATTATACCAATTTGTTGAGGATTTTCTTGATAATACGCAATAACGAAGCTTCGGGCGAGAGATTTTTTGCTGCCCATTTTTTAATCCATGGCTCTGCCAATTGCCACATATTAATATCTTTATCAAGGCTTTGACCAATTCCTTCTACCACTACCATCGTTTTTTGTAGCAATAGAAGCTGCGGCTGTGTTTCCATGCCATATTCTTCGGTTACTTTGAATAATTGAGCAAGAAGGTTCCCTATTGAAATATCTTTTATAGCTAAGCCAATAATTGGCTCAGCTACAGCCCTACAGCTTTGAGCAAAATATTCCAAATTGGTTTCTTTTGGAATATATCCTACTCTATGATGCACTTCTGCTACTAATTTATAATCTCGTTTTAGAAAAGCATAGAGTATTTCTGCAATAGCAAGTCTATCCTCTTCTGCTAAAATACCGATAATACCAAAATCAACTAATGCTACCTTCCCATCAGAACGTACTAGAATGTTTCCTGGGTGCAAGTCGGCATGAAAAAAGCCATCTCTGTAAGCCTGATTAAAAAATATTACAGCGATTTTAGCTGCAATATCTTTTGGGTCAAAACCTAGTTTTTCAATAGCACCTCGATCGTAAATTGATACGCCATCAATCCATTCCAAGGTTATTATATCATCCGATGTTAAATGCCAGTAAATTTTAGGAATATGTAGGGTGGCATCATTGGCAAAATTATCAAGAATTCTAGAAGCTGCCGCTGCCTCGGCGCGAAGATTAAGCTCTAGCTGCATTGACTGCCTAAACACTGACATCACTTCCCTAGGTCTCAATCTTTTAGCCTTTTTAAGAAAACGAGTTATTATTTCAGCACCATATTCTAAAAATGCAATATCCTCTTCATATTTTTGCGCAATATTAGGCCTCAGAATTTTTACTGCAACGATGGAGCCTGATTTTAGTTTTGCTTTGTGTACCTGGGCAATTGAAGCAGCAGCGACCGGGGTATCTTCAAATGTATCAAACATCTCGGATATTTTTTGGCCAAATTTTTCTTCAATTCTGTTTTTAACTATTTCCGAACTAAAGGGCGGAAGTTTATCTTGCAAATACTTCAAGCTATCTGCAACTTCTGTTCCAACTAAGTCTGGTCTTGTAGATAAGGTTTGACCAAATTTAATATATATAGGGCCAAGAGCTTGGAATAATCTTGCTAAACGTTGACCGAAATTTAATTTAGATTTAGTAAATAAACCAATCGGATACAGAATAATGCCACAAAATCTACCCAAGATTTTTACTGATAAAGGCAGTTCAAAATGACCAGAATCAATCAAAACTCCATACTTACTTACAATATATAAGAGATGTACTGCCTTGGGAATATATCTTAAAAACCTGATCATCATAAAGAGTTATCCAAAACTGGCGTCATTAAGAACCTGTCTTCATAGATTTAAACCCATAGTGAATCGCAGCAACACCAAATGTTAGGTTCTTGTAATTTACATCAGTAAAACCAGCACTTTGAATCATGGTTTTAAAATCTTCCTGATCTGGAAATAAACTAATACTTTCAGCTAAATATTTATACGCTTCCTGGTTTTGAGCCACAAAACCACCAATTGCTGGAATCAAATTGAATGAATATAACTCATATAAAGGACGCATCATATCATTTTGAACCTTAGAAAATTCTAAGCAAAGGAATTTTCCCGTAGGTTTTAGCACTCTATAAGCCTCCTCAAGGGTCTTTTCAATCGATAGCATATTTCTAATACCAAACGCAATTGTATAATAATCAAAGCTGTTATCAGCAAATGGTAGCTTTTCAGCGTCACCTACAACTAGGTCAAGTTTTCTTAATATATTTTGATCTATAGCTTTGTCTCTACATATCTTAAGCATATCTGGATTTATATCACAAACTGTAATATGCGGGTCTTTATTCTGTTTTTTTGCATTAGCTTTAATACGGAATGAAATATCGCCGGTACCACCAGCGACATCTATTATCGTTCCATCCAAATTTGGAATCATCCTACAGAATTCGTCTTTCCATAGGCGATGAACACCAAAACTCATTAGGTCATTCATAAGATCATACTTATTAGCTACATCAGAAAATACTTCATCAACAAGAAGCCTTTTTTGTTTTGATGTGACTTTCTCAAAGCCGAAATTTTTATCATCTTTCTCATTCATGAGCTTGACCTACATTTTATATCGAGATATTTTCTAAAATTAACATCATTAAAACTTTATATCAACGAATTAGCTTACAAAATGCCAGAATTAGCCGAAGTAGAAACATTAAAGCTTTACCTGAAGCAGCATATAATAGGTGATAAAATAACGAACTATGCTCAAAGAAGAAACAAGCTTCGATATGAACTAGCAAAAGATTTGGGTAATTATCTTACAAACGCAACAATTATAGATATAACGCGAAGAGCTAAGTATTTGAATATTTATCTTGATAATGACTATATGCTCACCTATCACCTTGGAATGAGCGGTAGACTTACCATCCAATCAGAAAATTACCAACCTCAAAAACATGACCACGTAACTATTGAGCTTCAAAGCGGCAAACAGCTAGTGTTTAATGATGCCAGAAGGTTCGGCATGGTTTATATTAGTCACAACGATCAAATAAATAATCAGCCTTATTTAAAAATACTCGGAGTTGAGCCGCTTGATAAAGAGTTTGACGACACATATCTGCTTGAAAAATTATTGAGTAAAAAAATAGCAATAAAACTAGCACTTATGGATAACAAAATTGTCGTTGGAGTGGGTAATATCTATGCAGCAGAAAGCCTATTTATGGCTAAAATTAATCCTCTAAAGCCCTCAAATACTTTAACAAAAGAAGAGGCATCTTACCTAGTTTACGCTATAAAACAAGTACTTGAGAAGGCGATTAAAGCTGGCGGAACGACATTAAGGGACTTTGTTGGCGCGAATGGCAAGCCAGGATATTTCAAACAAGAGTTAAATGTTTATGGCAGAATAGGCTTGCCATGCTATATTTGCAGTCATAAGATAGAAAAAATAAAGCAGTCAGGAAGGTCTACCTTCTTCTGTCCACATTGTCAAAATGGTTAACTATGAGCTTGAAAATTGTTACTTGGAATGTTAATTCAATTAAAATGAGACTACAACATTTGATTGAGTTTATTCAAGCACATGACCCGGACATCGTTTGTCTGCAAGAGCTTAAATGCGAGACGGATAAATTTCCTATTGATGAGTTAAGTCACCTACCCTATAATTTCTACATAAATGGACAAAAAACCTATAATGGTGTAGCGATCTTGTCTAAAATTCCAGCAGATGAGGTTAAAAATAACTTTGATACAAATCCTATTCCTGAGCAAGCTCGGTTTATTGAATGCTCATTTTCGGCATCTATTGGCTACATTAAAGTGATCTCCTTATATGCACCAAACGGAGGAGAAGTTGGCAGCGACAAGTTTATTAATAAGCTGAAGTTTTATGATGCTTTTACAGACTATATTCAGTCGATAAAATCATTTGAAGAACAGCTATTCATCGCCTCTGATTTAAATATTGCCCCTCATGATATTGATGTTTACGATCCAGCTAAGCTTCAAGATTCCACTTGTTTTACATATGAGGAGAAAGAAAAATTAAGAACAATATTAAATTCAGGATTTGTTGATAATTTTCGGATATTGCATCCTACTAAAAATGAGTTTTCTTGGTGGGATTATCGCGCTGGAGCATTTGAACAAAACATGGGAATGCGTATTGACTCTATAATTTCTACGAGTAATGCAGTCGCTCACTTAGTTGACTGTAAAATCGATTATCATAGCAGAACTAAAGATAAACCATCAGATCATGCTCCTGTAATGGCCGAGTATCGATCTTTATACCATAACTATTCTGAAAAATAAGCCTTCTCAACTAAATTCTAGACATAGCGACTGCATCATGCTGAAAATTTAGTATAAGAATGTTTGACTTTAACATCCAAAGAGGGTATTTTTCGTGATAAGTGACTTTCTTAAATATAAGGATAAATCTGAGCATGAGTAAGAAGCAAAAACACCCTTTAATGCCTAAAGCAACTGCAGTTTGGCTAGTGGAAAATACGGCGCTAACTTTTAAACAAATTGCAGATTTTTGTGGCATTCACGAGCTAGAAGTTAAAGGAATTGCTGATGGTGAGGTTGCTGTTGGAATTATGGGTGTAGATCCAGTAACCACAGGTCAACTCGATAAACATGAGCTGGAGCGTTGTACAAATGACCCCAAGGCTATACTCCAACTTAAAACTAGCCTCGCTTATGATTCAGCTAAGAGCTCAAAAAAGACAGCTAAATATACCCCAATAGCAAGACGTCAAGATAAACCAGATGCCATATATTGGCTCTTGAAAAATTATTCAGATGTAAAGGACTCTGATATAATAAAGCTGATAGGCACAACCAAATCGACCGTTGCAGCAATTAGAGATCGTACTCATTGGAATATGACAAACATCCGCCAGCGCGACCCCGTATTGCTTGGAATTTGCAGCCAAATCGATCTTGATAGAGTTGTTGAGAAAGCAAGATTGGAAACTACGCCCTCAGATAATAAAAAATAAGCACCTGTCTTCAAATATTCCGAACTACTATAGTACACTAGCTTGAAGTAGGCGTGTAAAATCCGCTACATCGTCAGGCAGGAACCAAAAAGGCGACGTGGCCATGACGGGTGTTTATGTGCCTAATTCAACCTAAATGACTATATCCTAAACCTTGGTTTGAAGCACACATATTTTCTTAGCGTGATATTTCAAGTTTTCTTTTTACTCCCTTCTTAATTATGCTAACATCATAACCGGTATTTTAAATGCAAATTAAGTTTCAACTTATTAGGAGAAAGTTATGAAAGACCAATTTAATGCAATTCAATCATCAATGATGGACACAGCTTCAAAAGAAATGACCAAGATCGGGAAAAATCTGATTGGTGGTTTAGAAGCACTAGGCTTGAATCAAGCTCAAAAAAAAGCTGTAGCAACACAAATCGAAGAAGCTGTTGATGGAATAGAAAAGCTAGTAGGCGGCAAAGCGAAGGAAGTTTTTGGCTTAGTTAAAGGTGGAATCGATAAAAAGCTAGATGAAATTGATATAATTCCAAAAGAATTAAGAAAGCAAATCAGCAATATGTGTAAAGGCGCAGTTGATCAATTTGGTAAATTGGTAAATGATGCAATAGGCCAAGCCAGTAAGTCAGTTAAAGAAGTGTCTGGCGCTGTTCTTGACCAAGGACTAAAAGCGCTTAAAAGCACATTCGACATTATAGGAGCTTGGCTAAAAGGAGAAAAGACGAAAGAGCAAGCTATGACAGGTATAAAGAGTGCTTGGAAAGAAGCTGGACAAGAAGTATCAAAATCTTTTAATAACGCTAAAAAATCTTTTGTTGAAAAAGTTGGTGGAAAAAAAGCAGATCCAAAAGAGAAAGGACATACTGAAAGAGTTGTTGAAACTAAAGGAACTTCCACTTCTCAATCTAGATAAGCTGAGTTTGAGGTAAACCACATTAGACCTCTGGCAAAAGCAGTGTACGTTCATCCTGAACTTGTTTTGGCCTTGCCCGCATGGCTCAACGTAGCTCTACAGAGCTTATAATACCATTTCCCAGTGGATTAAATCGTCTCTCCGCCGGAAATGCCTTACAGAGGTTTTCCTATCCCTTATTGTCATTCTGCGCGAAGCGCGGGAATCCATGGCAAAACGGCTAAAAGACTGGATTCCCGCGGCCTCGCGCAGAATGACAAAAAAGAGAGCTGGAATAATATCGAGAGGCTGTTTTATGCAAAAACATTCTCAGCAATTCCATAATGGTTTTTGGCCACGGAAGCTTACTACAATATTGCCACAAACAGATGCTACTATTGTCTACTATCTTTCGACGACGGCACCAGAACGCTTTCTAGGAGGAGGCGACGTTTTAGGTTTAGGAGGAGGAGTAGGCCCTTTTTTAACTACAGCATTAACTTGCTTAACAAGGTCTGGTGATGGTTTATGTGGAGGTCTTGGTGTATCAAAAATTCCATCAAATTTCTTAGGATTAGACTGACGCATTTTTGCAATAGTTGCAGTATCTGGTACAAACTTAGCGTCAAACGTTAGAGGCTTGCCATCTTTGGTCATTCCGGTTGCCTTGGCAAATGAGTTTAGTTTTTTTGCAATATCTTCATTCGTCATTAATCTTTTAAACACTATGGACTCTATCTTTTTAACAGAAGCAGTTTCAGCTTTTGGTTGATGCTGCTTCTCCATTTTACTTGCAACCTTCCCCAATTCACTAGTAGAAACTGTATAATTACCAGTGAAGCTAGTGGAATAACTTTGCCCAGACTTTAAAGAAGTAGCCAACTCTTGAGTCAATTCACCCTTATTTTTTTCTATATACTCTGGACCTAGCTTAGCAAGCGTTGGTACTAGAGCTTTTGTAATTTTTTCAACTCTTTCAGGAGTAAATTTAACTTTTTGCTCCTTTTCCATTTGTTTTATCACATCGCTAACTAATGCTGTGGCTAATATTGTTGGTTGAAGCTTCATGCCTTCCGCTTCAATACCATCACTAATTTTTTTTCCAACTTTAGCTATATTTTCGGGAGTTAGCTTAGCTTTATCAAACTCATAAGTTTCACCATTTTTTGTACCAAAAGCTTCTGAGATTTCGCGATTTACTATCGCACTAGCTGCAGCAGAGAAAATCTTATCACCTTTTATCATTTGTTGCACTGAGTTTTCTGACAAAGTAATATGCGGTACGACTAAATTACTTATTCCTTTCTTGTCCGTCAAAGACATACCCATACCTGTCTTTGTGAAGAACCCTATATTATTTTCTATTATCTGATTTTTTAATCTAGGCTCAATAAATGATTTAATACCCTCATTGGTAGATATTTGAGTAGAAAGCTCCTTCTTTGCAGACGCCATCTCTTGCAATAGCTCAGTAAACACTTCTGGTGGCACGCCCCTTCCTTCTAACTGCTTAATTCTTTTTTCTATACCTTGTTGAGTGCCCGTAAAACTTAGAACGGGCCTACCAGCATTTTCTGGAGCATTTGGATCGGCATGAATTAGTGATTGAGCTGCTATGCGAAAATCTTGGTTTGAGACATCAATTACTCCTTCATATTTATTTACCAGTTTTATAAATTCCTGAGAAAGAAATCCAGTTATTCCTTTTATATCTTGTCGTAAAACATCAATATCTTTTGAATAAGACTCTGGAGAAGGAGGAGGAGTATCTTTTGCCATAATATGTTTACCAAAAAATTAATTTTAACTTTATAACGTTAAGTAAACACTTGTAGCAATCTACGTGTCAACATATTTAAAGAATACAATAAATTTTATTTTTTGGTATTGTGATACTTTAAGATCAAAAACCCGAAAATGCCAAAGATTTAGTCTCCTTTTGTCATCGAATTAGTTGACCTTTACAATCCCGGGCTTGACCCGGGATCTCGGGCGATGGAAGAAGATCCTAGGCCAAGGGCAGGCGCAAGCTTCAGTCAAGCTCAGGATGACTTAAAGGCAGGTGCAAGCTTCAATCAAGCTCAGGATGACAGTTTTAAGTTCAGGATGACTTTCGTCGCTTTGCAAGACTCTTACAACGTTTTAACTGAAAAACGATATAACACTAGCGTACCAGGCCCTTGGCGCTACATTTTTCAACAGCAAAATTGGTACTAATAATACATTTAGCAACTCTATCCGAAACCCATAAATTCTGTTCAACCAAAACCTCAAATTTTTTATCAGCTAGTTGTTGATCAAATTCTTGAGGATAATTTT
Organism: Rickettsiales bacterium; assembly: GCA_947505405.1. GTDB lineage: Bacteria > Pseudomonadota > Alphaproteobacteria > Rickettsiales > Rickettsiaceae > Megaera_A. Next base: position 12,131 of record CANNHR010000021.1, on the reverse strand, counting down.
CGTGTATCTTTACATAATGTATGCCTAGATAATCAATTCCCGCTTCATGAGCGAATTTTTCTACTTCCCTAATCTTTTTAATACTATTATCTATATGGATTAGCTTTTTTGGCTTAAATTCAACTTTCTCTAGAAAGCTTTTTAGAACAACCCCTTTTGAATGCCTTGCAGTAAATAGCACACCATTTTTATATAGAGGCACCGGCTTGTTGGAATCTTTTTCTATCATAGAATCAAACTTAACCATGGGTACCAAGAAGCTTGAACTAAAATCTACACCTAAATTTTTTAATGTCTTTACTCTAAGATCTTCTCTACTTTTAATTTCACCTATCGCTCCAGTATAACCACCAGTAAGAGCTATAACTTTGGTTCCATTATGCTGAATGGCTTTAATAATTTCAGGAATATCTTCATCTACAAGCATTGGCTCGTAATTAAGCAAAACAATTCCATCTAATCTTTTTGCTTCATCTTCTCCTTTTTGAGCTTTGATTACTTCAATATATTGCTTATATTTCGGTACAAACTCATGCATAAGAATTTGGTCTTTCGCAGAAAAGATTACTCCCTTTACATCGAAAGTTACCAAATCATCTTTTGTTAATTTCAATACTTCTTGACGAATCACAGATGCATCAGTGGTTTTAATCACTTTTGCATTTGAAGTCTCTATAAAAAAACCCAAACTAATGAGTATTAACAAGAAAGTACGTAACAACATAGCAAACCTCTAAAAAATTTTGAACTATAGTAATTGAATAAGATGCAAAGCGACCGCAAGGAAGCATGGCTATTAAGAGTCATCCTGAGCTTGACTGAAGCTTGCGCCTGCCTTTGGCCTAGGATCTTCTTCCATCGCCCGAGATCCCGGGTCAAGCCCGGGATGACTTCTTACTGCCCAGGATGACAGTACTGTGACCTAATTTACTAAACAACTCTGCCAAACATATAGTAATCTTTATGCTCACCTTCTACAACTTCATATTTCTTCATGAAGCCTTCTTTTTCAAAACCACATCTTTCAAGCACTTTGATTGATTTCTCATTATCTATTATCACTGTTGCTTGGATCCTAACCAGCCCAAGACCAATATCCGCAAACTGCAATATGCTCTTAATGGATTTGAGCATTACCCCCTTACCCCAATAATCTGGATTCAAATCATAGCTAATTTCAGCCCTAGAATTGGCAAAAGAAATATGGTTAAAACCAGCTGTGCCGATCATTTTGTTAGTTTCCTTTAAAGCTATCGCCCAATAAACGCTTCTCTTAGAAGGAAATAAACTACCCCAATATTGTACTTCTTCCAAGGCTTTCTCAATTGTTTGCGGTCTATTTTCTTTTGTCAGAAAACCTTCCATCTCATCACGATTCATATAATCAAGATAATCCTGAGCATCAGAAACAAGAATCTCTCGAAGTACTATTTCACCAAGATCCAACGCGGGGAATGGACCAAAAAAATATTGAGTATTCATACCTATTTTACATACTGAATTGGATCTGCTTGGCCATTTGTTTCAAAAGCTTGCAAACGAATCAAACAAGCATGACAAGCCCCGCAAGAGAGCGCTAATGGAGTTGGATCATAACATGATATGGTTTTTGAATAATCTACACCTAGCTCCGTGCCCTTTGCCACTATTTCCGCTTTTGACATATTTATCAGGGGGGCATGAATATTCACTTTATTACCCTCTACACCAAATTTTGTTGCTAAATTTGCCATTGCTTCAAAACTCTTAAGATATTCCGGTCTACAATCTGGGTAATTTGCCGAATCGGTCATATGAGATCCAATAAATATATCTACGGCACCAATAACTTCAGCATAACCAAGGGCGTAACTCAAGAATATAGTATTTCTGGCTGGCACATATGTTACCGGGATTTGATTACCTAAATCATTTGCACTTGAGTATTTAGGCACTTGAACTGCTTTTTCTATCAATGCTGAAGTACTAAACGCTGATAAATCCAAATTAATAATTTTATGTGCTTTCACGTTGTAGCTTGTAATAAAATTCTGGATCTTAACTAACTCAACCAGATTATTCTGAGAGTAATTAAAACTTAGAGCATAAATCTCATACTCATCTTTATCAAGCATCGCAAGAACTGTCGACGAATCAAGACCACCACTAACCAAAACAACTGCTTTTTTCCTAATATTCATATTTCCACCTACTCTATTCCAAGATTTTTGTGAATTTGATACGATAAACGATAACTGTTATTTATTGCTATATCAACAGCAAGTTTACGGTTTTGTATATTAATTTCCTCTTGATACTCATCCATTGCTTGCACAAAAACCGGTATATTACATTGTTTTTGGCCGAGTTCCGGCACAGAGGAATATTCTGCTATATTAGACGAAATAAGAAATTTAAATGCAGTAATATTAGGTAACAAATCATTTCTTACTGACAAATACTTTCCCGCGACTACTTTCGGTGAGCAAATAATTTCAACTTCTTTTGGAATTTCTCTGTAAATTGTACCGTTTGTCTCAATTTGTACCGCATAATTATTTTTTAGCAACACATTGCACAAAGGTGCTATCTGCTGGCGCAGCGGCTCACCACCAGTAATGACCACTAACTTTACTGATTTGGTACCTTTATCATTTAAACTTAGTTGCTGAGTTTTGTATATTATTTCATCAAGTGCAACTTCAATAAAATCTTCAAAATCAGTATCACAAAAGCTACAAGCAAGATTACACCCACCCAGCCTTATAAATATCGCAGGCACTCCTACATTTGGCCCTTCACCTTGTAATGTTTTAAATATTTTCTGAACTTTAAGTACCAAGCCGTCACCAAATTCAGCAATTCTTTTTGGATTATTTCCACGCATAGATTATCTCAATTTTAATGACGACAAGCCAATCAATGCAAAAACTATAGCCAAGATCCAGAATCTGATTACTACCTTCGATTCTGGCCATCCTTTTTTCTCAAAATGATGATGTAATGGCGCCATAAGGAATATTCTTTTTCCACCCGTTCTTTTAAAATACGAAACCTGAATTATCACTGACAATGTCTCGATAACGAATACGCCACCAATAATACAAAGAACCAACTCATGCTTAGTAATAACACTTATAGTTCCAATTACCCCTCCTAATGATAAGCTACCAGTATCACCCATGAAGATCTCAGCAGGCTGAGCATTGTACCACAAGAAACCTAAACTACTGCCTATTATCGCAGAGCATAGAACCGTAATTTCCCCAACATGTGGAATATGGATTATCTGTAAATAATTTGCATAAATGCTATTACCCACTAGGTATGAAATTAAACCAAAAGAAGCTACCGCAATGGCTATAGAGCCTATCGCGAGTCCATCTAGTCCATCTGTCAAATTCACAGCATTAGACGAACCAATAATCACAACCATAGCAAATGGTATATAGAAATACCCCAAATCCAGAAACAAATTTTTAAAAAAAGGAAAGGTCAGCTGCGTTGCAAATTCAGGCCTAGAACAATACAAAATAGCTATAAAAGCAAGCGCACTAATTACAAACTGAATAATCAACTTCAACTTGCCACTAACACCACTATAATTATTTCGGCTTACTTTGGTGTAATCGTCCATGAAGCCTAGCGCACCAAAGGAAATTAATACAAATAGCACAATCCAAATATATAGATTAGAAAGATCCGCAAGTAATAAAGTGGTAATAGTGGTCGAGCCCAGAATCATCAATCCACCCATTGTCGGCGTACCAGCTTTGTTAAAATGACTACTAGGTCCATTGTCTCTAATCGGTTGGCCATTTTTTTGTATGCTTCGGAGATATCGAATCAGTTTTGGTCCGATATACAAACAAATAGACATACTCAGTAAAATAGCAAGGCCGCTTCTGAAGCTGATATACGTAAATAAATTCGCTATATGAAATTTTTGTGCAAACGGAACCAGTATATTATAGAGCATTCTCAACTCCTAGCTTAGTCGCTATTTTTTCCAGCCCTATACTTCTTGAACCTTTAATAAGTATTAGCTCGCCACCAACTATATATTTATCAATTTCTGTACAAAGCGAGTCAGCATCATCAAAACAAAACACCTGAATTTCTTTGTCAAATTCGTCTTTTAAGTTTTTCATTCTTTTGCCAACCAAAAATAACTTCTTCGCACCAGAATCTTTGATGTATGGAACTATGCTCATATGCAACTGGCGCTCGAATTTACCAAGTCCCGTCATATCTCCAAGCACAGCAAGTTTATTTGCACTATCAAACAAACTTAAATACTCTAAAGCAGCATTCATTGATTGTGGATTAGCGTTATAATAGTCGCAGATAATTCTATATTCCTTATTACCCTTCTTAGCACTCAGCAAACCACCTCTGCCAATCACTGGAATGAACGAAGATATTGCATGAGCTGCCGCTTTAGGGTCAAGCTTCAGAGCTTTTACAACAGCAAAAGCAGCAGCAAAATTCCCTGCCAAGTGAACTGGTATAAGTGGTATAACTAACTCTAGTTCTTCACCATCAACACTATATAATAGTCTTAAAATATTATTATCCAAGATTTCACTCGAAACAAATCTTACTCCAGCATCCACTCTTTTACCAAAAGTTTGTACATTCTGCAGCCCAGCTCGATCAATATTCTGTATACAACGCTCATAAGTCGTAATATCTCGATTAACTATCGCTATTCCATCATTAATATCCATTCCTTCAAATATTTCACATTTCGCATCAGCAATTTCTTCAATAGAATTAAAAGACTCTATATGCCCCTCAGAAACTGCAGTAATTAACGCAACATCCGGTATAGCAAGCTTGCTGAGCTCGCTAAGCTCTCCTTTCGCACTCATGCCCATCTCAATTACAGCATATTCTGTATCATTTGGCATTGACGCTAGGCAAAGAGGAACTCCCAAATAATTATTAAATGTCCCGTGACTGGCATGAGTTTTTCCATAAGCACTAAGCATTATCTTTGTTGCTTCTTTTGTACTAGTTTTTCCAACGCTCCCAGTAATTGTGATGAATTTAGCTTTTGAATTCCGACGTTTAAACTCAGCCAAATCCATCAGAGCTTCATATGTATCATCTACTAATATTAGCTTAGCCGGATCAATACCTCTAATTTTATTGGAAACAAGGGCAACCGTTGCTCCTCTATTCAACGCATCTTCGACAAACTCATGCCCATCACGCACACCTTTTAGAGCAATAAATATGTCGCCTGGCTCAATGTCCTTAGAGTTAAACTGCACTTTGCCAAATTCTCTATCACCAGCAATGCTTAGTGACAATGCCTTTCCCAATTCTTTGGTTGTCCAAATCATTATAAAAACTCCTATTTTATTTTCACTGAATATATCATTATTATACCCTGCTTGCTACTATGTTTTTAACAGCTTGAGCGGCGATCTCTATATCACTAAACTTATTAACATGATGTCCAATAACCTGATAATTCTCATGCCCCTTTCCCGCAATGAGCAATATGTCACCCAACTCTAATTTCCCAATTGTACTTACAATTGCCTTTTTTCGATCACCAATAATATCAATTCCACTCATTGCACCGAGAGCAATCTCATTTCTAATCTTAGTTGCATCTTCCGTGCGTGGATTATCATCAGTTATTACTACATAATCTGCAATATCTGTTGCGATTTTACCCATTATTGGACGCTTTAAAGCATCTCTATCACCGCCACACCCAAAAACTACCCAAAGTTTCCCAGCAATCGGTTTTATCTTTTTAAGCTCACTTAGGGATTGCTTCAAAGCATCTGGAGTATGCGCATAATCAACAAATACCTGAAAATCAGAATCAGGTTCAGTAATTCTTTGTAAACGTCCACGAACTGCTTTTAACTTTGGTAATATTTTAACGATATCATCAAAGCCAATACCTAGGTTATACGCCAATTTAGCTGCTATCAACATATTTGTTGCTTGAAAGGAGCCGATAATACTAGTATAGAATGTGTACTTTTCTTGCAAAAATTCGAAAGAAATTTCTTGACCTATAAGACTTCCGTTACATCTAATTACATTAATATCCCCATTCTTACCAACGGTAAAATATTGAATTTTCTGCTGTTCTAAAAATTTCTTAATTGAGTCAAAAAACAATATCTCAGAGTTAATAACAACTTCACCACCCTTCTCTAAATTATCACTAAAAAGCCTAAGCTTGACTTGCAAGTAATTTTCCATTGTTTTGTGATATTCCAAGTGATCCTGCGAAAAACTCGTAAATGCCGCAGATTTGACTTGAATATCACCAAGTCGTTTTTGATTCAAACCATGGCTCGAAGCTTCAAAAGCTACATTTTCTATACCACTTTCCTCTAGCATATGTAATAGTCTTCTAAATCCGATAGGATCTGTAGTGTTTTGACGAGAAATTTCAATACTATTAAAGTCACCAACTAATTTTGTATTTGATTCTAACCCCAAAGAACCAACACAAGCGCTAGTTTTGCCAAGTAGAGATAAAATCTGATGAACATAAGACACAACAGAACTTTTACCATTTGTCCCAGTCACAGCTATAACATTACTCGGCAGTTTGGGATATAATATTCCTGCTGCGATAGCTACACATATTCTGGCATCTTCAATACATATTATTTTGTCCGAATTGAATACAACACTCTTATCTGTAAAAACCAGTGAAGCACCTTTTTTTAAAGCATCTTCAATAAATTCGTTGCCATCACGATCCTCTCCTCGAATCGCAAAAAACGCATCACCTGGTTTTACGTTTCTTGAATCAAACGAAATCCCTTTGATTTTTTTTTCGGCAAATAACTTTTGTAACTTAAGTTTCATCTCTTATCTTATACTCAATGTTGTTTAACTCTTGTACTTCTTCACTGTTCTCATCAAGTTTCGTCATACCATAAAGCGCTACTAATCGCTTAAGGACAGCTCCAACCGTTGGAGCAGCTGTCCATCCACCTCCAGCAAAGCCAAATGACTCTTTAATCCCTACTGGCTCGTTATAGACTATATATATCATATATTTCGGATTCGACGCAGGAACAATCCCAAAGAAAGAGGACATTCTTCTATTTTTATCGTACCCTCCAGCATGAGCAATCTCAGCCGTACCAGTTTTACCACCCACATAATAGCCCTTAACTTCGGCTTTTGAACCAGTGCCATCAGTAATAACAAGACGCATGAGTTTTCTCATCGCAAGTGAAGTGCTCTCTTGAAAAACTCTTTCTCCTACTAGCTTTTCTTTTGGATTTCTTTTTACCAACGTTAGTGGATATATCATACCACCATTTATAATAGGCATCATCGCTTGTATAAAGTGTGCTGGGCTTACAGATATTCCATATCCATACGACATAGTTATCAAACTTAAATCGGTCCACCGCGAAAAATTTGGAAATAACGGTCTTGCTCTTTCAAGCACTTCAATTTGTAACGGCTCAAGCAGCCTTAATCTTCTTAAATATTCAAGTATATTTTGCTTGCCTGTTTCTAGAATAATTTGCGCTAAACCTACATTGCTTGATTTAAGGAAAATATGAGGAACTGAGTGCCACCCTTTTAGCGGACGTGGATGATCTTTAACTTGAAACCCCTGCACTCTGAGATAGCTTAAATCATAAGCATCATTAATTGATGTAGATCCAGTATCAATCCCAACAGCTACAGTCAAAGCTTTCATGCCAGATCCCATTTCATATACCCCTTGCGATACCATATTAAACAACTGCTCAGGTTTAGCTGCTCCAGGATTATGTGGATCAAAATCAGGTTTACTTACTAAGGCTAAAATTTCTCCATTATTTGGATCAACTATTATTCCAGCAGCTCCCTTTGCCTTAAATTTCTTTATGACTATTTCCATCTCTTCACTAAGAATATTTTGAACACGAACATCGATTGAAAGCTGCAAGACATCACCCATACTTGTTCTGTCTTCTTTTTCTTTTTGACCAGTAATGAATTTTTCAAAAAATTGCTCACTGCCCGCAAGACCATTCATATCTCTACCAACATACCCAATTACATGAGATAGTAAATTGCCATATGTATAGATCCTTTTTTGCTCTCTTTCAAAGCCAAAACCCGGCATACCAAGGTTATATATTTTCTCGTGCTCAAGGGGAGCCACATCTCTTTTTATCCAAACAAAACTTTTGTTGCTTTTTAAGTCAGCCAAAATCTTTTTAGCATCTAGATCAGGAATTACAAGTAACAATTTTTTGAGCGACTCCGCCGGGTCAACAATCTTTCTGGGGTTAGCGTATAAAGAAGCACCAGGGAGATTTACAGCAAGTAAATTATCATTTCTATCAGTGATATCAATTCTATGTATTGACTGACGATTCATTGTATTTTGAAAATTTACGTAATTGCTACTCGCCACGATTAGCAGCCTAATACTTATTACAAGAAAAATTAAAGAAAATCCGACTATTACAACAAAGATCCGGACCCGCGCAACTGAATGAGCTAAATCCCAGCTAAATAAAGACTTTAAAGATATTTTTTCAAAAAAAGTAACCCTAGAGCTTTGTACTATTGACATTATTCTTGCTCTCCTTACAAACAAGATATGCCTCATTTTAAGAAGAGCTATTCTTAAATAGAGCAAATAGTAAATAATATGCCTCAGAAAAATTAGTAAAACACTTTTTCCCCAAAAAATTACTCGATTAATATTGTTAATTAAATTACTCATTTCTTAAAAAACTTATCCATCTTAAAATTGTCATCCTGAATTTAATTCAGGATCTTTTTCCATCGCTCAGCATCTCCTTCCATTGCTCGAGATCCCGGGTCAAGCCCGGGGATGACTGTTGGGTTGTCACCCTGAGCTTAAAACTGTCATCCTGAGCTTAAAATTGTCATCCTGAACTTGATTGAAGCTTGCGCCTGCCTTTGGCCTAGGATCTTTTTCCATCACTCAGCATCTCCTTCCATTGCCCGAGATCCCGGGTCAAGCCCGGGATGACTTTAAGACTGCCCGGGATTGACTTCTGGTATTACTTCTTGCCAGATGCCATGGTTACATATTTGCTTGGCCCTTTTTTATATATCCATTTTGTATTTTCGCTTCTTATCTTAGCACTAGCAACATGCCTAACTTGAAGAGTCTCTGGCATAATCGGATCGATTTCCATTTGTGCTAAGTTAGTGTCAGAAAGCTTTACGTATTCATCATTTAAAGCTTTTAATCTTGCTGGAGATGACAAATAAGCTAATTCAGCTTTTAGTAAGTGAATTTTATCAACTTCATCTTGAACTTGGCTATTCACTTCTGTTAGCTCTCCTTTAATGCTCATAACGTTTTCTTTTATAGTGAATAATGTATATACCGATATTAAACATACTATTAGGACTATATATATCGGTGACTTTTCAAGTAACATTATTACCTCCTATTTTTTCAGCAACTCTGAGCTTGGCAGATCTAGACCGTGAATTCTTCTGCACTTCACCCCGCGAAGGAGACACAGGTTTTTTAGTAATAATTCTCAACCACTTTCCTTGCGGAAGACTATCTGGTTCTTTTGAGTATTTTGATTTAGCAATTTTTTTTACAGAACATTCTTTGAAAAAATTCTTAACAATACTATCTTCAAGAGAATGAAACGAAACCACCACAATTCTACCGCTTGGAACTAGCAAATCTTCCGCATTAGCAAGAAATTGTTCCAATGCTCCGAGCTCGTCATTGATGTATATTCTGATAGCTTGAAAGGTTTTTGTAGCAGGATCTATTTTTTCCTGACGATAATGCTTAGACTGCCGAACAATTTCAGCTAGTTTCAACGTTGTATCGATACAATCCGTCTGACGGTAGAAAACAATATTTTTTGCAATAGCCCTTGATTGCACTTCTTCACCATATTTATATATGATATCGGCTATCTCTTGCTGGGAAGCAGTTTCCAGAAACTCTGCCGCGCTCATCCCAGTAGCACTCATCCTCATATCAAGTGGTCCGTCTTGCATAAAAGAAAAACCTCTTGCAGACTGATCTACTTGCATTGAAGAAATCCCTAAATCAAGAACTATTCCATCAAATTTTTTACCATTTAGCTTTGAAGCCGCCTTAGAGAAATTTGTTTGAATAAAATTAAACCTATTGCCATAATCTCTGGATACGTCATTAGCAAAATTTATTACTGTTGGATCTTGATCAAGAGCAGTTACGTAACAATTGCAGCTTGATAAAATTGCTCTCGTATAGCCGCCAGCACCAAACGTACAATCCAGATATCTGCCACCATCTTTTATGGATAAATATTCAACAACTTCATTAAGTAATACAGGCTGGTGAGGAGGAGTTGACTTATTCTGTACTGCTCTGCTTAAATCCATGATTTATTCTCCCGAATTACTATTTTTATTTTTCAGGATCGACCTATTGCCCTGAGCAATTAATCGTGCAGACTTTAAATATTTTTCAAAATTGTCGGGATTCCATATCTCAAACACTAGCCCCTTTCCTACAAAACATGCTTGCGTGGTAACACCAATTTGAGCAGTTAAATAAGAAGGTAATGTAACTCTACCCTCATTATCAAATTGAAGTTGAATCGCCTCACCAAGAACAATAGTTTCAAAAGCATCTCTCTCGTCTGAATACGGGTCAAGTCCTTGAATGATCTGGCTCAATTCCTCAAGACGAGACATGCTGCAAGCTTCTATACAATTATTTTTAAAAGATGGATAAACAATAATGCCGCTAAAATTCTCGCTTGCCAAAGCTGCACGATAACTGGCAGGAATTGATACTCTGCCCTTTACATCAATCTTATTTGCATACTTAGAAAGAAAAATATTCATATTTTATAATTGTCACAATAAGTACAGCATCTCACGCCTTGAATATAATCTAACACAAAATTGGTAAAAAATGGGTTAACATGGGATTTTATGGTCTTAGATGGAAAATAAAGCTAATTTTTCACTGAGTCAAGTGATATTTGAGTAACAAGTCACTAATTGTGAGTAAATTTATCATTTTTTATAGCAGTATTTCTTATCAAGAACTCCTCATGATATTAGTATGCTATAGACAACAAATTAACTTAATGGATAAAATTATGGATGTATTACTACTCTCAATAAGCGCTCTAGTCATAATAGCGCTGATATTCATGATCAAAATTGTTCCTCAGCAACAAGCATGGGTTTTAGAAAATCTTGGTAAATACGACAAGATTCTCGAACCTGGTCTTAATGTCATTATTCCGATTATTCAAAAAGTGGCTTACAAGCATACTTTAAAAGAACAAGCAATGGACGTTCATGCACAAACAGCAATATCAAACGATAACGTTACTCTCCTTATAGATGGCGTGTTATATGTCAAAATTGTTGATGCTGTAGCAGCTTCCTATGGAGTCGAAAACCCATATTATGCAATTACCCAGCTAGCACAAACGACTATGCGCTCTGAAATCGGCAAGTTAAAGCTAGACAAAACCTTTGAAGAAAGAGAAACATTGAACCATGCTATCGTCACATCAATTAACGAGGCAGCAACAAACTGGGGAATTCAATGCATGCGTTATGAAATTAAAGATATTCAACCACCTACTACTATCCTAGAAGCAATGGAATTGCAGGTGGCCGCCGAAAGACAAAAACGCGCAAGAATAATGGAGTCAGAAGGCCATAGACAATCACAAATAAATGTTGCGGAAGGGGAAAAAGCTCAAGTCGTTCTGAACTCCGAAGCAGCTTATACTGATCAAGTAAATAGAGCCAAGGGTGAGGCGGAAGCTATATTGTTGGTTGCTGATGCTACTGCTAAAGGAATTAGCATCGTTGCTAGCGCAATTAAACAAGACGGTGGTCAAGACGCCGTATCTCTTAAGGTTGCTCAGCAATATGTCGAAGCATTTGGCAAGTTGGCTAAAGATTCTAACACAATACTGCTACCAGCTGACTTAAGCTCTCCAAGTAGCGTAATTGCCCAAGCTATGACTATATTCAACAATGTGAAAGAGTCTACCGGTAAAAAGAATTAGGTTTAATATAAAAGCAGGGCCACCGCATTAAAATATGAGTAAGCCGTCATTCCAGAACTTACGTCGAATAGCCCTTTAGGGCGTAATGAGACTTAGTATCTGGAATCCATTCAAGCAGTATGG
>CANNHR010000020.1 GCA_947505405.1 Rickettsiales bacterium | reverse complement strand
TTATACTCTTTCCAGTTACGAACCTTTTTGATACTTGGCATATATATTACCTTTTGCGGGGTTTTTTGCCAATTTACTCAATTCTTAGGTTCGTAACAAGCTTTTTTCCTATCCACGCAACAAAGCCGGCGCGGGAATGACATGACAGGCGGTTTTTACAAAAACACTATTGATGAATTATCTATACTTATTTAACAGTACTCAAGTTCGTATTCTAACTTTTCCATCTATTATGAAACCAAAACCATTGTCCAGGTTTCTGGCGAATCCACTGTTCAAGAATTTTGTTTATCTCTAACATGATATTATAGCAACTTTTTTCAACATCTTCAGCTATCTTTCTAGTATTATTTAATTGGGTATTTGGTAGTACATCTTGCTTTAACGGGTCATGAATTATTAGCTCAAAATAGCTACTTTTCTCAATACGTACTATTTGTAGTGGAACAATAGGATATTTATACTGCAGGCTTAGCCTTGCAATGGCAGGAGCTGTCATTGCTGGAAATCCAAAAAAAGGTACTTCGATTCCATTATTCATTTTTTGATCCACCAACATTGCAATAGATGAACCAGATTTTATAGCTCGAACAATAGCTTTTGCTCCAGATGGGCCTTTAGCGATCATCATAATTGATACGTCGTTCTCGCGTTCTTTAAGAATCTCGTGATCTACATGAGGATTATTTGCTTTTCTGTAAGTAATGCCGAACTTTGGATAAATATCATTTATTTTACGAATAACAAAATCCCAGTTAGCTTGATGTCCTAAAAATAGCAGAAATGGTTGATTTGCCTTTTGAAAAGCTTCAACTTTTTCAAGGCCTATAACTTTGATTCTTTTATCAAGTTCAGCAGAATCTAAAACGTTGATAAACGGAAATTCACCAATATATCTGCCATAATTATCCCAAAGATCGTCTATGGTTTTTTCGATATCTATATCATCGCCATAAACTTTCTTCAGATTTTTACGAGCAGTTTTAGTTACGCTAAGATATGGACCAATTTGCCGAGCAATAAAGCTACATAAAGATGCAGAATTATCCACTGACAAAAGCCTTAAAGCTCTGGTTAAGAGTATAAAAAGTATATACTCAGCTATGTGTTTTAATTTTTTCATAAATTAGTTGGAATAATTCTTCTTCCTTATCAAAATTTAATGCAACTTCAGCACATACGATTTTAGTATGATCCGAAATTTTTACGTAATCTTTTTTTGTTGTTATTAAGAAACAATTTTTTCTAGCAGCCTCTTCGACCATTATATTGATTTCTTCGATGCTATAGTTGTGGTGATCAGGAAAAGTTTTAGTTGCTATTACATTAATTCCATTTCCGCTCAGTAACCTACAAAATCTGTCTGGATCTCCAATTGCAGTAAAGGCATAATAATTTTTGCTAGTATCTATATTGCTGACTAGTTGAATTTTAGATTTAAAGAATGGCTTGCCGCTTGAAGTAATATTCTCAATCAGAGAGAAATTCTGGCATAATTCATTGCCAACCATAGTAATAATATCTGATTTTGAAATTGCGGATGATACTCTTTCTCTCAAGGGGCCGGAAGGAAAAATTCTACCGTTACCAATATTTCTGATCGCATCTATAACGACTATCGTTAAATCTTTGAAAAAACCTGGATTTTGCATACCATCATCGAAAATTACAACATCTGGATTTAGGTTTTTAATTATAGGCAGTGCATATTTTATAGACGTAGCAGCCAAAACTTGTCCATATTCGCTCAAGAGTTTGGATTCATCACCAACATCAGAGGAGGAATCTGACTGGTTTACTAATCTGGCTCCGCGTAAATTTGAGTTATATCCTTTAGTAACTATAAGAAAATTGCAGTTATTGAAGCGCAGTCTTTTTGCAAGCCAGGCAACTAGTTGAGTTTTGCCTGTTCCTCCAACACTTACATTACCGATGCAAATAACAAAGCTTGGTAGTTTTATTGGCTTGACCAAGAGTTTGCGCAACCATCCAAGAAGTTGATATATCCAGGAAAAAGCTATAAGTACCGACGATACGATATTCTTTTTAGACCAAAATTCTGGATATGTAAGCCTAGAACCTGTCTTCATAGATTTATTCTGCATAATTTTTGTCTAATATTTTGCATTTTATGAATAATTTTTAATTTTAATATATGCATATTCGCATTAAAAATCATTATAAACTACAAAAATTATCCTAAAAATTCTATCAGACAATTCTATGAAGACAGGTTCTTAATCACCGTAAAAACCTATCTATCTCTTTTAAATAATTACTAAGCGTTTCCTTGCGATCACTGACGAATTCAAGTGCATTTTTCTTGTATTTGTCCGCTTGCTCCGTATTATCTGTATTAAGGAAAAATTTTATTTTTGACTCTAATTCATTGACATTTTGTACTTGAATTGCCGACTGTTTTTCGATCATTTCGTCAGCAATATTTTGAAAATTACTCATATCTGGTCCAAGCAAAATAATGTTATCGAAATATGCTGGTTCAACTAGATTATGTCCACCTCGTTTGAAGGACCCGCCGACAAAAACAATAAAAGCTAGGCTATAGAACAGCCCCAATTCGCCAAAACTATCAACTATAAATAAATCATCATCTAATGATGGTAATGGCTGACTAGATCTAATTGAAAACTTAAGCCCTAGTTTATGACACTGAGCCGCAAGTTCATCCTTCCTTTCTGGATGTCTGAGAACTATAATAGGAAAATAGTCGACTTTAGTTTGTTTAAAATCAGTAATTATTTGCAACGTTACATCTTCATCTTCTTTATGTGTGCTTGCTGCAACAAAGATTTTTTTATCACCAAATAAATTTTTTAAAGATTGAAGTGTTGGCTGATCAACGTCTAGTTCCTTGTTAGCAAATTTTAAATTACCAAGATTTATTGGATGGCTACAGCCTAATTGCTGATATTTGTACAAGTCTGTCTTGCTTTGTACAATAACTTTTTTAAACTTATCTATAATCAATTTAAAAAGCCATTGGGAGCGTAGCCATCTTCTATAAGATTTATCAGACAGTCTTGCGTTAACAAGGATAAGATCACATTTGTTAGCTGCTTGGGTAATTAAACAAGGCCAGAGTTCTGATTCAATAAAAATCCCAAGATCTGGTTTCCAATGGTTAAGAAATCTTCGCACCACAAGTAAATTATCCATTGGAGTAAATTGATGTGTAGCATTTTTTGGAAGAGATTTTTCAAGAATCTGTGCAGATGATAAAGTTCCCGTGGTTACTAGAAAATTATATTTAGGGTATGAAACAGATAAAGCTCTAATTAAAGTGATTGCAACCATGGACTCGCCGACGCTAGCTGCATGTATCCACACAATAGACTGCTTTCCAAACTCTACTACCAAAGGCAATTGCGTTGTCATTCCGGTACTCAAATCCTCGCGTACCTTAAGTACGCTGTGGTGCATTTGCTCTTCATTAGCGAGTTTGGAAAGAAGTCTAATACCACTTCCCTCTTTAAATGGTATTTCAAGTAATACCTCTGATGAGTCAAGTGTCTGATTTAAAGAGGAGAATGGTATATGTTCTCTAAATAGTCTTTGTTTGGAGGCAAACCCCAATCTTTGTTTAAATGAAGACCAATTATCTTTTGCTTTTATTATTCTTATAAAGATCAACAATATGTATAAAGGTAGAAGCAGGATATTGATTGCGTTATAAAGGTAAATTAATAGCATATCTAAGTATTCCATTTAAGTAACACAGCAAAAACTACTTTTCCATGTTTATTTCGTTCAGAATGACGTCTCTTTTACAAAAGTTTTTCAGCTTTATAGGACAAATTTAATAGTTCGTTTTCTAATAAACTATCATCCTTGTTTCCGTCTCCAGATAATATAATGGAACTTCCAATAGTAACAACAATTTTTCCAAAAGGTTTAGGTAACATCATCTTATCCCAACTATTTAACGTAAAATATTTTGTCGCCATGCATGAAATAGGAATTAAAGGCTTGTTATATTTATAGGCTATTTTTGTAAGGCGGCTGTTTATTTTATGCACAGGCCCTCTTGGCCCATCAGGAGTGATCACTATTTTATTACCTAATTCAAGTAAATTAATGATTGATCGAACTGCTTTAGTAGGATTTCTGTTGGTAGAACCTTCGATAACACCATAGTTCATTGATTTAATCACATCTGTGATTATTTTCCCATCGCTGTGTGAAGAAACAAGAGCAAAAACATTGTCGTATTTTTTCAGTATATGCATACTAAACGCTATACGGTTATGCCAAAAGGCAAATAGAAGGCCATCTATGGTGTTTAATTGTTTTTTAAGCGTTATGTCTGTCCATACAAATTCCCATTTTGAAGTGAGATACACAAATTTTAAGTAAATATAAACCGTTCCAACGACAAGCCAATGGATAAATTTACTATGCTTTAAAAAGTGCTTGAGATATTTTTGGGGCATCATCTTAGCTGAGATATTGCTTGCCCCATCCTATTACAAGCATCTGTAAGAAGCTCGGTAGAAGTCGCGTAGGATATTCTGAAATATCCCTCTAGTCCGAATGCTATCCCAGGTACGACTGCGACATTAGCTACCTCAAGTAGGTATGTTGCAAGATCAGAGCTTGAGTTAATTTTTTCTCCCTTAGGAGTTTGTTTGCCAAATAAATCTGAGCATTTCGGAAAAAGATAGAAGGCGCCTTCAGATTTGTAACAATCCAAGCCATTGATCTTATTGAGCATGAATAGCACCAGATCGCGTTTTTTCTGAAAGTTTGCCGTATTAGTCTTTATGTAATCCTGTGGCCCAGAAAGAGCTTCAAGAGCTGCTACTTGACTTATTGAGGATGGGTTTGAGGTGCTTTGCGATTGAATAACATCCATAGCTTTAATAATGAATTTACTCCCAGCGCCATAACCAATTCTCCAACCAGTCATCGAGTATGATTTAGATACTCCATTTACAATAAATATCCGATCTTTTATATCTGGTGCTATAGCGGCAAGAGTAGTAAATTTAAAGCCATCAAACGTAATATGCTCGTAAATATCATCACTCATGACGTATAAATGCGGATATTTTCTGACCAAGTCTGCAATTTTTGCTAGCTCATTCTCAGTATACGCTGCGCCACTTGGGTTATTAGGAGAGTTCAATATTAACCATTTTGATTTCTTGGTTATGGTTTTCTCGATATCTTCCGGTAGCGCTTTAAACCCACTAGTCATATCAGAAGATACAAAAACCGGAACCCCGCCAGCAAGTAATACTATATCAGGGTATGATACCCAGTAAGGAGCAGGAATAATTACCTCATCGCCCTCGTCAATAGTGGCCATAAACAAATTGTAAATCACTTGCTTACCGCCTGCACTGACAATTATCTCGTCAATCTTGTAGTCTAATCCGTTTTCACGCTTAAATTTTTCACAAACAGCTTTTCGAAGTTCAGGTGTTCCAGAAACCATTGTATATTTTGTAGCGCCATTTTTAATAGCTTCAATAGCTGCAAGCTTTATATTGTCTGGAGTGTCGAAATCTGGCTCTCCTGCAGCAAGTGAAATAATATTTATACCTTGCATCGTCAGTTCTTTTGCCTTTGCGGCAACAGCTAAAGTTGGAGATGGCTTAACTGTTTGAAGTCTTTTTGCTATTAGCGACATAATTTTGTGTCTTGTATAATCATAATATGTTTGAACTACGAAGGATTATATGAGAACATTCTCTCTAAATCAAATCAACATATTCAGATTTATGGGTAATAATATATTTTCGAGGATAAAAAATACCACAAAATCTTTCTTGTCCGTTATTTGTGGATTGCCAACATTTATCAAAAATCAACTTCAGAAACTAAAAAATGAATTTGTTACGCTAAGAGAGAAGTTGAAAAACATTTCAGATAGCAATATGAAATTAGGTATTTATCACCTTAGAAATGGTAACTATAGAGATGCTATTTTTAGGTTTAAGTTGGTTGAAAAATATCTAGATCCAAATAATAAACTTGCTTGTTATTGGCTTGGTTGGGTATATTTTCTAAAGCAAGACTATAAAAATTCAATAATTCATCTGATCAAAGCAGAAGATGAAGATAATGTGAACTTATTACAGTTTGTAAAATCAATAGATACTGTGCAATATGTTCCAGTGCAGATTCATGCTCTATACCGTGATATTAAAGCGGGTAGTTTTATCAACAAGATTGCAAGCGATACTTATGATATTTCAAAAATACTTATCCTTGAGTTAAATGAGGTTATAACTTCATTACCTGAAGAATACTCCATTTTAGAGCTTGGAAATAACGTTGGATTGTTAGGTTATGAAATCAACAAGAGAATGCAAGAAAAATTCTACTTAACAGGAACAGAAGTTTCTGCTGGAATGATTAACCTTCAAAATCAAGAGATATATGATAAAGTGCTCCAGATTCAGGTTGACGAATACCTTCTAACAACGCAGCAAAAATATGATGTAATTTGTAGTTTGGATGGATTTGCCTTTACCTCAGATGTAAAAACAATTTTTCAGAATGTGTTTTCTGTGTTAAACCAAGATGGTTACTTTGCTTTTGCGGTGCGCAGTACACAAACAAATAGTTTTTCTAATACATTCCTGGAGTTTAGTTACGATAATACTAAACTGTTTAATATTTTAAGAGAAATAGGATTCGAAGTATTATCTTCAAAAGAATTTAATCTGGCAATAAAACACAATTACTCTATATTTGTTTGCAAGAAATAATTTCAAGGGGTAAAATGTGGTAGTAAAATCGGTCTCTAGAGCAGCTATAATCGCTATTGTATGTTCATTAAGCAGTAGCTCGCTCGCTGTTCCAGCGCAAGATGAAAGATACGATTACAACTATGCCGAACTTACTAATCGATGCCAAATATACGATCCATATGAATCTTTTAACCGGAAAATTTTTATCTTTAATGGTATTTTGGATAGTTTCATACTAAGGCCAGTTGCTAAAGGTTATGGTAGATTCACAAACGATTATACGAAACAGAGAGTTGATAGCTTTTTAAATAATATTCGTGAACCTCTATCGACAGTGAATTATGGCATTCAAGGTAATGCAAGTGGGGCTGGTAAGACTTTTTGGAGATTTGCGATCAATTCTACATTTGGGCTAGTCGGTCTCTTTGATGTTGCTAGTAAATTTGATTTAAAAGCCGAGCCACAAACATTTGGAAACAGTTTGGCTCATTATGGCGTGGGGCAAGGGCCTTATATTATACTGCCGTTTTATGGTGGTATGGGAGCTAGAGATATAATGGATCCTCTGGTGCTTAATAGCTATCTAAATCCAGCTAGGTACCCTATGCATAGTAGCTTCAAGAATGTACTGCTAGTCACTGGACTCATTCATAATAGAGATAAGGTAATGCCATTTACTGACTACGTAAGCAAAAACTCTCCTGATGCATATATAGCTATCAGAGATGCTAAGCTGAGTGAGAGAGAGTCTGAAATGGTGTATCCAGAAGGGTTTAAGTGCCCTAAGGTTAACAAATAAATAATATTTATAACGAGTATAAATTATGAAAATTGTATCAGCTATTTTTCTAGTAATAAGTTTAGTTTGTCAAACTGCATATGGGGCTTCTGCAGAAGATACCAAAAAACTCAAAGCATATGTTCAAGAGCTTATGCAAGATAGCTATGATATGGTTCATGATACAACTTTGTCTGAGAAAGAGAGACGAGAAAAATCTAGCGCCATGATAAGATCGCATTTGCATTTAGATTGGATGGCTAAATATAGTCTTGGTAGACATAGAAGAACAATACCAGAGGCGCAGGTTAAAGAATTTGTACAGGTCTATTCGTTATTTGTTGTGAAAGCGTATGCTGATCTTGCAGCAAATTATAAGGGGGAGAAAGCGGTACTTACAAATGTTAAACAGATAGATGACGATCTCTTTATTGTGAATAGTGAGATCGTAAGACCTAGTTCACAATCGCCTGTTAAGGTTGATTATTTGGTGCATAAAATCGATGGCAAAAAGGAAGATCCTTATTTAATTGGTGATATTATTACTGAAGGTATAAGCCTACTAAACTCACAGCAGTCTGAATTTAATAGCGTTATTTCTTCTCATGGAATTGAGCGGTTAATTGCAGATTTGAAGCTTCGTGCTGAAAGTAACACTAACCTTGCAGCGAGCGCTAAGCCTAGGTGAGTAGATCTCTTAGCAGAGAATTTGTATAGTGCTAATTATACAGAATATGCTCTAAATTAAGCTGCATCTCTATATATTTCTTTAGTTTCTTTCTAAGTTGGGATATGATTACTCAAGGTTTGCCTTAAGAGGGTGATTTTGTTATTTTATTTTTATATAATCTAACTATGAAAAGATTTTTTACTGCATTAGTGATCCTTGTTGTTGGCAATACAGCATATGCTGCGCCCCTCCCTTGGCAGATTGATTTCCAGGAAGCAGCCAGTCCATTGATGCGAGAGTTGTATGATTTTCATAATTTCTTGCTGATCATATCTACAGCAATCGTTCTGTTTGTAGTATTTCTGATTTGTTACGTAATATTCAGATTCAACGCGAAAGCTAATCCTATTCCAGCAACATTTACTCACAATATTGCTATCGAGGTGGTTTGGACAGTTATTCCTATAATAATATTAGTTGTGATTGCTATACCTTCTTTCAGGCTTTTGAAAATGGCGGAACACTCACCTTCGGCTGATATGACTATCAAAGTTGTAGGATCTCAGTGGTTCTGGTCGTATTCTTACCCCGATCATGGAAATTTTGAGTTTGATAGTTACATGATTCAAGATGCTGACTTAAAGCCAGGACAGCTGCGCCTTCTTGAAGTGGATAACAGGATTGTAGTGCCTCAAGGAGCGACTATAAAATTTTTAATCACGGCCATGGATGTTTTGCATAGTTTTTCTGTGCCAGCGTTTGGCATTAAGACTGATGCAGTACCTGGGAAAATTAACGAAACATGGGTTAAAGTAGAGAAGAAAGGCGTTTTCTATGGGCAGTGTTCAGAGTTGTGTGGAGTTAAGCACGGTTTTATGCCTATAGCGGTTGAGGTTGTTAGCAAAGAAGAGTTCGAACAATGGATAAATAATGCAAAAGTAAAATTTGCTAGCACTAGCAATAGTCAAATAAGATTAGCGCATAATGGGACTAAATAATGGAATATACTATGAATATGACTGATCATGCACATGATGATACACCTCGTGGTTTGAAAAGATGGCTGCTATCGACGAACCACAAAGATATTGGCACCATGTACATTATTTTCGCAATAATTGCCGGTTTAGTTGGTGGGCTATTTTCTGTATTATTTCGTTTGCAGCTCGCTCATCCTGGATCAGATTTCTTAGGTGGGGATCATCAATTTTACAATGTTCTGATCACTGCTCATGCGCTAATCATGGTGTTCTTTATGATTATGCCAGCACTTTTCGGGGGGTTTGGCAATTGGTTTGTTCCATTACTAATTGGTGCACCAGATATGGCTTTTCCAAGAATGAATAACGTAAGTTTTTGGTTGTTAGTCCCATCCTTTATGCTTTTGCTTTTATCTAGTTTAGTTGATGGCGGTGCTGGAACGGGTTGGACTATTTATCCCCCATTAAGTAATCTGGCTGGCCATCCAGGGGCCGCGGTGGACATGGCGATCTTTAGTTTGCACCTTGCCGGTATGTCTTCAATTTTGGGGTCAATAAATATGATAGTTACTATCTTTAATATGCGAGCTCCGGGGATGGGGTTATTCAAAATGCCATTATTTGTCTGGTCAATTTTAATTACAGCATTTTTACTTGTTCTTGCGCTGCCAGTTTTAGCTGGTGCAATAACTATGCTGTTGACGGATCGTAATTTTGGTACGCATTTCTTCACTCCAGAAGGAGGTGGTGACCCTGTGCTATTCCAGCATCTTTTTTGGTTCTTTGGCCATCCTGAGGTGTATATTATAATTTTACCTGGTTTTGGGATTGTCTCACAGGTTATTTCAACATTCTCGCGTAAGCCGATATTTGGTTATATAGGAATGGTCTGCGCTATGGCAATTATTGGTTTTATTGGATTTGTAGTTTGGGCACACCACATGTTTACTGTGGGTCTATCTTATAATGCTTTGATATATTTTACTGCTGGAACAATGGTTATAGCTGTGCCAACTGGAATTAAAATTTTCAGTTGGATTGCGACTATGTGGGGTGGATCAATTAGCTTTAAAACTCCCATGTTATTCTCTATAGGTTTTATTATTTTATTTACATTTGGTGGCGTTACCGGAATTATTCTATCTAATTCAGCATTAGATCGAGTGCTTCATGATACCTATTATGTTGTTGCGCACTTCCACTACACAATGTCACTTGGAGCCATGTTTACAGCTTTTGCTGGCTTTTACTATTGGTTTGGTAAAATGTCTGGCAAACAATATCCAGAATGGATGGGTAAAATTCACTTTTGGGTGACATTTGTTGGTGTAAACTTAACTTTCTTTCCACAACATTTCTTAGGCCTTGCTGGAATGCCAAGAAGAATACCAGATTACCCAGATGCTTTTGCCGGTTGGAATTATGTTTCAACCGTTGGATCATTAATTTCTATGGGTGCAGCTTTCTTCTTTGTATTTATTGTATTTTATACATTAAAATTTGGTAAAGAATGTCCTGATAACCAATGGGGAGAAGGGGCTGATACACTGGAGTGGACAGTAAGCTCGCCTCCTGCGTATCATACATTTTATAAGCAGCCAGTTATAAAATGATGGAATGCAAAAAATATACTTTTTTACATGTGTTTGAATAATGAGTAAAGCATTTGCTGTTAAACACGTTAGACTTCTTTCGAAACTCGCTAGAGAAGAGCGAGTGCTAGGAGCATACGGACCGCAGAACCGTAGCGTACTTAATGTACGTGAGGATCTGAGGACCGGAGCGATAACGCAATTGCCTTTAAAGAAGTCTATTGACTCGGGTGATTCTTCAGTAAAGGATTATCTAGCGCTTATGAAGCCGCGGGTTATGTCGCTTGTAGTATTTACAGCATTTTGTGGATTATTACTTGCTCCAGGAAATATTCACCCTTTAATTGCGATATCTGCAATTTTATTTATAACAATCGGTGCTGGATCTGCTGCTGCAATTAACATGTGGTACGATCGTGATATAGACTCTATTATGAGACGTACTCAAAAACGCCCAATTGTAACGGGAGCTATAAATCCGGATGAGGCATTATCATTTGGAGTTATAACTGGTGTTTTATCAGTGATTTTGATGGCTTTATGTGTAAATATTACATCGGCAATCTTACTTAGCATAACAATCTTATATTATGTATTTATTTATACAATCTGGCTTAAGCGTTCTTCCATTCAAAATGTAGTCATTGGCGGCGCTGCAGGAGCTCTACCACCAATGATTGGATGGGCAGCGGTTAACAGTGAGGTATCTTGGCAATCATTTACTTTATTTGCTATAATTTTCATGTGGACTCCGCCTCATTCATGGGCTTTGGCTTTGTTTAGAGTACAGGATTATCGTGATTGTGGTGTACCGATGATGCCGGTAATAAAGGGATATCAATACACTAAAAAACAAATTTTCCTATATAGCATTCTAATGGTTTTCACAACAGTGCTGCCGTATAGCCTAGGTATGTCTGGTAGAGTTTACTTAGCAATAGCGTTAACTTTAGGCGTAGTGTTTTTATATTATACTATAAAATTATTCAGTGATAGTGATAACAACCATGCTAAGAAGCTTTTTTGGTATTCCATATTTTATTTATTTACTATCTTCTTAAGTTTGCTTTTATTTTAAGATATGCTTTGAGTCCCTAGGATTCTGAGGCAACGACATAGAACGTCACCCTAACACAATGCCCTCATACTGAACTTTGATTGAAGCTTGCGCCTGCCTTTGGCCTAGCATCCCCAGCAACACAGGTCATGCCGGACTTGATCCGGTATCTGGGGCAATGAAAGAAGATCCTAGGCCGAAGGCAGGCGCAAGCTTCAAACAAGTTCAGGATGACCGCATTGTGTTTTTAAAGTCATCGTTGATGACGTTTTTTGCTTTTCCAACCAGAGGCTTGAACGGTTACTTAACCACGAGAACTTGAATCGGTACATTTACAAATGCCCAAATTAACGTGGTATTATTTTGACAATTCTTGAAGATCTTGTTCTTCAAGATAAAAACATGTCTGCATGTTAACTTTGGCAACAAAATCTCCTTCGGCGCGCACAAATACCGTAATAGAACTATTATTTTTACTGGAATTAACCTTTCCTTGCAAAACGCTTAATATGGATTCGACTTCATCTTTGTTTCTTGGATAAAGGTTAATATCATGGCGGGCACCTTGCAGCTCAGAATCAATAGTGGCAAAACGATTAGCAGTCAGTCGTAAGCCACCTTTATCTTTAAAAACATCGCAAGTTACTACAACCTGTTCTTTGACATTTATTAGATGGGCATAATTTTTAAAGACATCGTCATTGTAAATAGTCACCTCAAAAATACCATCTGGATCTGATAATATTAGCGTTACAAAGCGACCTCGCTGAGACATACGAGCATCTTTCTTAGTAATTACTCCAGTTAATTTGTGCTGATAAGCCCCCTGAGGTAGCTCTTCTTTGATATATTTAGAACTTTTAACCCCGGATTTTTCTAACAAATCTACTACACCAGATAATGGGTGATTTTTTAAAAACAGACCTAGTACATCAAATTCGAAAAATGCTAAATCAACACTTGAACATTCCTCTGCACTGATTAGTACATCTGAGCTAACTGTATCAACTGAAATAAGACTAAATTGATTTGATTGTTGCTCCAAATGGTATGATGCACAATACGCAAGAATTTTAGGAACACTCTGTATCAGGGCATTGCGATTAGAATGTAACTTATCGAAACAACCTGCTTTAATAATATTTTCAAGTAAGCGCCTGTTAATTAACTTTGGATCAATTCTCTCAGCAAAATCTATTATTGACTTAAAAACTCCACCATTTTCTCTTGTTTGGACAACCATTTTACCAAAATTAGTCGTTACGTTTTTGATTGCTCCAAAAGCAAATATTATAGACCTTTCTTCTCCATCATATGCAATACTGAATAACCCACGAGATTTATTAATATCTGGCGATATAATTTCAATATTAAATATTTTAGCTTCTTGCAAAAAGATGCTCATTTTATCGCTATTATCAATATCTAGGTTCAATGAAGCTACAAGAAATTCAGTTGGAAAATTAGCTTTTAAATAAGCAGTTTGATAAGAAATTACACCATAAGCTGAAGCATGGGCTTTGTTGAAGCCATAACCGGCAAATTTTGCTACAGTAGTAAAAATTGATCTGGCTTGGCCCGCTGGAACATTATTCCTAACAGCGCCGCTGACAAAAATCTCTTCTTGTGCATCCATTTCGCCTTTAACTTTTTTACCCATCGCACGACGAAGTAAATCAGCAGCTCCTAAACTATATCCTGAGAGTACTCTAGCAATTTCCATTACTTGCTCTTGGTATATTATTACCCCATAAGTAAATTTCAGTATTGGTTCAAGGAGTGGGTGCAAGTAATCTACTTCTTGAGAACCATGCTTACAAGCAATAAAAGTTGGAATATTATCCATAGGTCCTGGGCGATATAAAGCACCGAGCGCAATTATATCATCAACATTATCTGGCCCAAGTTTTCGAAGAGCATTTTTCATTCCAACACTTTCAAACTGAAACACGCCGGTGCTTAAGCCCTTTGATAACATCTCATAAGTTGCTTTATCGTCATATGGTATTGCATCAATATCAACTTTAATTCCACGCTCCGATAGTAATATAAGTGTTTTGGTAATTCCTGTAAGAGTTTGCAGGCCAAGAAAATCAATCTTGACAAGCCCAGCAAGCTCAGCATATTTCATTGAATATTGTACAACTAGCATATCAGAATTAACATCTCTATAAACTGGTACAATTCTTGTAAGGTCTTGATTTGCTATAACTATACCAGCAGCATGCGTCGATGCATGCCTATGTAGGCCCTCTAAAATAAGAGAAGTAGATAATACCTGCTCTATTAACTCATTATCACCCTCAATAGTGTATAGGCCTTTGCCTGAAGCGGCTACTTTAAGTTCCGCTACATCTTCAATCGCTTGACTTAAAGTCACCTGGTGAACAGCATTAAATGGTACTAATTCTGTTAAATAATCTGCAATCGTATAACTTAAGCCAAGAACTCTTGAGACGTCCTTGATTACCGCCTTTGCCTGCATTTTACCAAAGGTAATTATCTGACCAACTCTTTCATTGCCATATTTAGATCTAACATATGAAATTACTTCTTCCCTTCTCTCTTGGCAAAAATCGATATCAAAGTCTGGCATAGATATTCTCTCAGGATTGAGAAATCTCTCAAACAATAGGCCAAATTTAATAGGATCCAAGTCTGTAATCTGTAATACCCAAGCGACAACTGACCCTGCTCCTGATCCTCTGCCAGGACCAACTGCAATACCATTTGCTTTGCTCCATTTAATAAAATCAGAAACTATAAGAAAATATCCAGAGAAGTTCATTTTACAAATAATGTCAAGCTCATAATCAAGGCGCTGTAAATATTCTTGTTTGATCTTTGGTTGGTTACTTATATTAATTTTTTCCTTAGTAAATTTTTGATTTAACCTAAACTCCAACCCCTGGCGGACTTGCTCACGTATCAACTCTTCTTCAGAAATTTCTCCATCAGAAAAATTTGGTAAACACGGTGGGCGTGTTTGGGCCATAACATAACAACGTGTTGCTAGATGTACTGTATTTTCGATGGCTTCTGGTAAATCTTTAAATAATTCCACCATTTCATCGACACTTTTAAAATAGCATTGATTACTAACACGCTTACGATTTTGTTCATCACGTACAACTGATTGAGAGATACATAATAATACGTCATGCGCGTCATGGTTTGATATATCAGCAAATACTACCTGATTCGTTGCTAATAGAGGAATTTCAAGCTGATTTGCAATCTTAAGATACTCGGATTCGATCTGTTTTTCTTTTGCATACCCATGACGCATTATTTCAAAGTAAAATCTATCTCCAAATATCCCTTTAAGTTTTTTAGCGGCATAAATCGCTGTATCTATAGAATTCTCAAGTAATAATTTACCAATTACACCATTGACATAGCCTGATAAAACAATCAGCCCTCTACTATGCTCAGATAAATCTGCAAAGGTAATGTGATTGCATATTGATCTATCATTCTTGGTGTATAAGAAGCTAACAAGTTGAAGTAAATTCAGGTAACCTTCTTCATCTTTAGCAATGACCAGGATTTCAGCGAAATCTTTCTTACCTTTATTGCTAAAAAGAACATTTAATATAGCGCCATGAATCGGTTGAATTTTTGACTCTAACGCCGCCATAGCAAATTCTAGTGATGCAAACAAATTACCCCTATCCGCTAGGCAGACACTCGTCATTTTATTACTAGACGCAAGCTTAATTATGTCCTCAATCTTTAGAGAACTCTCAAGCAATGAATAGGAGCTCTGAGTTCTGAAATGGATAAATTTAGTTTCCATTTTTCCTACCTACCGAGTAATATTTAAATCCCTTCATTTCTACGTATTTAGGCTCTAGAATATTACGTAAATCTATAATTACTGGGGCCTTTAGCAAAGCTTTTGCCTTGCCTAGATCAATTGCCTTAAACTCTTCCCACTCAGTAGCAATAATAACTGCATCTGCGCCCTCTATGGCTTCCATCATAGAATTTGCGCATTCTAATTTTTCGAAATATTTCGATGCATTTACCATGCCTTCTGGATCATAGGCAACAACTAGCGCACCAAATTCTTGTAGTTTGTTGATCAATTCTACTGCGGGGCTATTTCTAAGATCATCTGTTCCAGCTTTATAAGTCAAGCCAAGTACAGCTAGTTTCTTACCAACAATGGTTCCTCCAATAGCGGATATAATTTTTTTTATCATTGCATTTGGTCTATTGCTATTGGCCTTAATTACCGCATCTAGAACCAGAAAATCAGAATCTATTTTTTTAGCCAATTTTTGTAAGGCAAGAATATCTTTTGGAAAACATGAACCACCAAATCCTGGGCCAGCTTTTAAGAAGCTCTCTCCTATTCTTTTATCTAAGCCAACACCTCTTGCAAGTGTCTTAATATCCGCTCCAACAATCTCACATAAATCCGACATTTCATTAATAAAAGCAATTTTATTTGCCAAAAAAATATTAGAAGCATATTTGATCAGCTCAGAAGTCGTTAAATCAGTTTCAACGATTGCAATTCCATTATTTATAATAGGCGCATAAACCATGCGCATTATGTCAAATAACTTAAGTGATTCAGCACCGATAACTATTCTATCTGGTTTTAAAAAATCATTAATCGCAGTGCCTTCACGCAAGAACTCTGGGTTTGACACTACTGAATTCCTATAGCCCTTATCGATAATAAAGGCCTGAATTGCAGCGCAAGTTCCTGGAGGTACAGTGGATTTTATCACAATTATACAATCTGGATTTACATGTCTACAAACTTCATAAACCGCAGCAAAGATGCCGCTCAAATCAGCATCGCCATCATCCTGCGGAGGTGTACCAACGGTAATAAATACACACTGGGAGTCTTTAATTGAATCATCGTATCCATACACAAAATTTAGACGCTCTGTATTAGCGTATTTATTTATATATTCATCAAGTCCGGGTTCAAAAATTGGTGCTTTTTTACCTTTGAGCATTTTGATTTTATTTTCATCAACATCAAGGCACATAATATCATGTCCTAAATGACTCATCATCACACCTGATACAAGGCCCACATAGCCCGTTCCAACAAAAGTTATTCGCATAAGAATTTGATTGTAGTTTAAGTCGCTACAGATTAACTCAGAAACAAAAAAAATAAAAGCAAAACTCTAAATTCAATTCTTCATACACATAGTATCTTCACTTTTAAATCAGACGCTTCTCTCTAGTGATGCGTACATTTGTATGTGAGCACCTCTTAGTGCTGAAAAATTCATCCGTCTGATTTATAAAGTGGGAAGACTATAGCTAATATCAGTAAAAACTCATATAATCTGTTGCTATGTAATAAGAATAAGCCGCTTCATGAGAATTTTGTCCAAAATATTAGCGTTGATTATTCTAGTATGTGCTGGATTCTACGGTCTTTTCTTGGCAGCTAACATGGGGAAATTAAATCAACCCATCAAAACAATCTTAGAATATTTTTTAAATATTGAATTTGTTGAATTACGCTTTCAAAATAGCACCCTTAATTCAAAAGAGGTAATAATTCTATCAAGAGACGGTAAATTGTTGATTTCAGACTTGAACATACATATTGCATATTCTGCTGGTTCTTTTGATTTTACTATAGCTCCTGGCAGAGTTTGCGTTACAAATAATAAAGATGAATTAATTGTTGATGGTAAGTATTCTGGAAAATTTATCATTCATATCCTAAAAAATAACCACTCTACTGAACTCAATTTTAGCAATATTGTTATTCCAGATTTGCATGATATTCATAATCAACCGTACAAAAATGGACTCATAACTTACACTCATCATAGGTTAGAACAAGCACAACATATTGCTTTTGACTTAAATTTTGATAACTCAAGCCTCTTACGAGCTAGTAGCGATCAAGATAGCGGTAGAGTTAAAATCACTGGAAAAAATATACCTCTTAAGGCTTACACTATTTTTGAAAAAATAGCTCCGGATAATGGATTGGTAGTATTCTTTAAAGAATTCATAAAAAATGGTTATATCACAGAGGCGGATTTTTCACTGGATATTAATCAGGAAATACTAACTAAAAATAGCTTAGTCGGCAAAGCCAAAATTCAAAAACTTGATTTTAGCTACGATCCCGACCTTCCTTGGTTAAAAAATATCGAGGTCGATATTGATGTTCTTGATTCAAATGTGACTTTTAAAATAAATAGAGCGTATTCGTCAGATATATCGTTATCTCAAGGATTAATATTAATGAACTGGCAAGGACTCGATAATACAACGCTAAAAATCACCGCCAAGGGCCAAGGGTCAGCCAAGAGTTTAACTGACTTTATCTCATACACACAACATAACACGATAAAAAAAGCTAATATTGATCTTCGTAAAATAATCGGCAAAGCCGATGTCGATGTCGATATTGAAATTCCACTAAAACCTGGTACAAAAAATATCTATAACATCTCTGCTAATATAACGGGAGCGTCTTTATCAATATTTAAAAATTATGTAAAACTGACCAATGCAACCATAAAGGGGGTTTTTAATGGTGATCAAGTATTACTCAGTGGCGCTGGGAAAATTAATGATTTTAAGAGCGAATTGAAATTTGTGCTTAATCTAGCAGACGAAACTGAATTCGCTCACAAACTCGATATAACAACATATTTCAAAGTATCAAAGGAACCATCAAATAGCAGAAACAAAGTAGCTTTTATAAGCCTTCTTGGGGGCAGCTCAGTAATTGATTTTACCTACACAAATAAAGACTCTAAAGGAATCATTGCTGTAGATTCAGACATTACAGGTCTTGATCTTTATTTTGATAAATTAGGGATTAGAAAAAAACAAAAAGATAAATCAAGATTAGTCATTACGGGAGCTTTTACAGATCCAACTAAAGGAAAAATAGATTTCTCTGTTTCAAGCCAAAGTGGACTAAAGACAAATGGAACAATTAATATAGATCCCGGTAAGGCGACTGCTAACATTAAAGAAATTAAATATAAAGAGACGGACTTATCAGCACAAATAATACTGGATCAAAATCTTTTTGATGCCAGTATACGTGGTAAAATACTTGACCTTTCAGATGCAGATATGCTTCAATTCCTTGAAAAAGAAAGAGATGGTGGATCTACCAAATTAGTAATTGCTATTGAAAGAGTTAGGCTGAAAGATAACATATGGCTCGATGGTGTAAAAGCAAAGTTTGAATGTGATAGCTCACGCTGTTTTTCCGGTTATATCGATTCCAAAATAGGTTCAAGATCACTTGAAATACTTCTAACTGCAAAAGGATATAAAGAGGAGTGGCTTATCAAATGTAGCAATGCTGGTGCGTTATTACGAGGCTTAGATATGTATAATTCAATGAGGGCGGGAAATCTCACGCTAAATCTCACTACCAGCCGGGGGGCAGTAAAACTTGGTCATATTATTCCCATCCATAGCGGTAAATTTTCTTTTGAACGCTTTATGTTGCACGATGCTCGCACTATGACTCGTATGATTTCTCTCATATCGCTTCCTGGTTTTGTCAGCATGATTAGTGGCAACAAAGATATTGCTTTCTTGGGCATGCAGGGGAGTTTTAGTTTCCAAAATAATATTCTCTCTATAGATAATAGTTCTGCTGATGGGCCCTATTTTGACTTTACGCTCAAGGGGAATATTGATACCAAAAAAAGATTTATAGACATACACGGACATGTGAATCCCGAGTTATACGGTATTAGCTCGGTTATTGGCTCAATTCCAATTATTAGCAGAATTTTTACTGGCGACGAACGTCACCAAGGCTTAGTATCAAAGTCATATAGATTAAAAGAGAAATATTAAATGAGAAGGCCAAAATTAAAACCATCAACAATCAATCATATGATGAAGTTTTTTGGCTTTAATCAAGCACCAATACGTTCTATTATTGCTGTACTTGCTTTTGGCATTAGCCTGGGAGTAGCATTTGAAGAAATGGTAGGAATTGGTACATGGCATGGCTATCATCCAGACACAGACAACATAAACATTTGTTTTACTCCTCCATCAGGTTGCGGCAGTTTAATAGCACAGGAAATAGTTAAAGCCAAAAAAACTATTTACGTCCAAGCTTATGGCTTAACATCCATCAGTATTATTCACCAGCTCAAGGCTGCAAAGGACAGAGGAGTATTAGTACGAATTTTACTCGATGGTGGAAATTTGAGTGACAACCAAGCGGTACTTACCGAGTTACAAAAATATGGAATAGATGTACGATTTGACAAAATGCCTGGTATCGCACACAACAAAATAATGATTATTGACAATAACAAAGTTATAACGGGATCCTTCAACTTCACTAGTGCAGCTGATCATAGAAATTCTGAGAATGTGATCCTAATTGAAGACGCCAATATTGCCTCCATTTATTTAAAAAATTGGATTAACAGAGAAAAGGAAAGTCGAGATCTGCATTAATCGTCATACTGTGTAGTCCTTCCGTCAGAAATCTTACACGTGAATAAATAAAAGGGATACGAGATAAAACTTTATTGTAAGATCCATAAGAAAACGACGATATATGTACAAAAATATTATGGAATTGCTGAGAATGTTTTTGCATAAAACAGCCTCTCGATATTATTCCAGCTCTCTTTTTTGTCATTCCCGCGCCGGCTTTGTTGCGTGGATAGGAAAAAACGCCAAAACTCACCTATACATGTGATAAAACTCTTAATTTTTAGCAATACTCAGCTTTGCCAAACGAAGCCATTAGGTTTAATAA
>CANNHR010000019.1 GCA_947505405.1 Rickettsiales bacterium | reverse complement strand
AGAATAGACTTCTTTCGAAACTTTATCTGGTGGGTTATTTTGTCGTCATTAGAACCTAAAAAATGCTCATGTAGATCTACTACACTGCGCTTTTTATAGAACCTAATTCCTAAAAATTCCTCCACCAGATAAAGTTTCGAAAGAAGTCTAATGTTTTTGCATAAAACAGCCTATCGATGTTATTCCAGCTCTCTTTATTGTCATTCTGCGCGAGGCACGGGAATGACAATAAGGGATAGGAAAACCTCTGTAAGGCATTTCCGGCGGAGAGACTAATTTGGGTATGTTAATTTCAAAGCGTCGGCTCGCGGGGCCTACAAGTGTAAGCAAGCATAGCGGAGTCTTGCAAAATTGATGTACCTAAATTAAACTGGATAAGCTATCACACATTAAATGAGCTGCCGCAACCACATTTGCCCTTTTCGTTTGGGTTTGTGAAGGTAAATCCTGACTTGAATTTTTCTTCCATGTAATCCATTTCTGTGCCAAGAAGATACATCAAGGCTTTTGGATCAATGAGAACAGTTACGCCTTTATCGCGTATGAGTTCGTCAAAATATCCTTTTTCGTCAGCATATTCGACAAAATATTTAAGGCCAGAGCAGCCGCCAGATTTTACGCCAATTCTAATGCCCAATGAGTCCTTTCCTCTCTGGGCTAAAAGAGCTTTAATTTGGGTTGCGGCCGCCCCTGTTAGAGCCATGACCTGCTTTGTATTAGCCATTTTGTTTGTTTTTATAATCAGTTATTGCTGCTCTAATAGCATCTTCTGCTAGCATTGAGCAATGAAGCTTCACTGGTGGAAGCGATAAATGCTGGGCTATTTCTGTATTTTTAATAGCTAAGGCTTCGTCAATATTTTTGCCCTTGACCCATTCGCTAACAAGAGAGCTAGAAGCAATAGCTGAGCCGCAACCAAATGCTTTAAACTTAGCATCAACAATAACGCCATTATCGTCAACCTTAATCTGAAGTTTTAAGACGTCCCCGCAAGCTGGTGCACCAACGAGTCCAGTGCCGACTGAGTCATCTTTTTTATCCAAAGTACCCACGTTACGTGGATTTTCATAGTGATCTATTACTTCGTTACTATATGCCATGTTAACCTCTATTTTCTAATAAACTTCTTTCGAATTTAGTTCTGCAAGGAGTCTAATGAGTTGCCCATTTTATTTCGTTAATATCTATACCTTCTTGTACCATTTCCCACAATGGGCTTAATTCCCTTAAGGTATTTATTTTTGAAAGTATTAATTCAGCAGCATAATCAACTTCTGCTTCAGTTGTGAACCGGCTAAAGCCAAATCTGATCGAAGTGTGAGCCATAGCTTCGCCTACTCCGAGAGCTCTAAGTACATAAGACGGTTCAAGAGAAGAAGATGTACAAGCTGAGCCAGATGATACTGCAAGATCTTTAATGGCTAAGATCATAGATTCTCCTTCAATATAAGCAAAGCTCAAATTTACATTACCAGGATAGCGCTTGTCTCTATCACCATTGAGATATATTTCTTCAGCGCTAGTTTGAATTGTTCCAACAAACCTATCGAATAATTTCTTTACATGCTTATAATCAGCGTCCATTTCTTGGGAGGCAATCAATGCGGCCTTGCCAAGCCCAACAACTAAAGGAGTGGCAAGTGTTCCAGAGCGCAGACCCCTCTCTTGTCCACCACCATTTATAATAGGAGTAAGCCTTATTCTTGGTTTACGTCTGATGTAAAGTGCACCAATACCTTTTGGTCCGTATATTTTATGGCTAGAAATGCTGGCAAGGTCAATATTACACTCATTAACATCAATCGGAATTTTGCCAAATGCTTGAGCTATGTCAGTGTGAAAAAACGCCCCTTTCTGGCGACAGATCTTGCCAATTTCCTTCAATGGCTGAATCACTCCGATTTCATTATTAACCGCCATCACTGAGACCAGTACAGTGTTCTCGGTTACAGCTTCCTCAAGTTGTTTTAAGTCAACTAGGCCATTTGGTTGCAGCGGTAAGTATGTTACTTTAAAACCTTCTTGCTCTAGGTGACGGGCTGTGTCTAGAATACATTTATGTTCCGTTACAAGGGTTACAATGTGATTCCTCTTGTTTCCATAGAATTTTGCGATTCCCTTGAGCGCCATATTATTCGATTCTGTGGCTCCAGAAGTAAATATTATTTCTTTTGGCAGAGCACCGATTAAACTTGCTACCTGGGATCTTGCAAGTTCGCATGCTTCTTCTGCTTCCCAGGCATATTGGTGGCTTCTTGAATGCGGATTACCGAAATTGTGAGTAAAATAGGGCATCATTGCTTCAACTACCCTTGGATCAGTTGGTGTTGTCGCTTGAGAATCCAGATAAATTGGGATTCTTCCTCCCTCATCAATTACTCTTTGTTTTAGTTTTGCTAGATTGGTCATATTTCCTATTTATCTAATTCGCTATATATTTCAAGAAAATCATCAATATCTTTGTTAGTAGTTGTATAGCCTACAGAAATTCGTATCGCAGACTTCACTTCATCATCGGAGTAACCCATTGCCGATAAAACATGTGATTTTCCAACTTTACCAGAAGAGCATGCAGAACCTGAGCTTACTGCAACGCCTTTTAAATCAAGTGCAATTAACATTATTTGGGCGGTTGTCCTGGGATTAATTATTAAACTAGTATTTGGCAAGCGGTCAGTATTTATACCAGGAAATCTAACATCTGAAAATCTATTTAATAATCTAGACTCAAGCCTGTCACGTAATTTTTTCATATGATCTATGCGTTTGTCTAATTCATCAAATGCAATCAAAGCTGCTTGGCCCAGTCCTGCGATTGCAGGTACATTCTCAGTGCCAGAGCGCAAGCCACGTTCTTGTCCACCACCAATAAAAATTGGCTGAAGATGAAAGGATGTTTTACTGATTAACACCCCTGCTCCAGCAGGGCCACTAAATTTGTGGCCCGATATTGAAGCAAAGTCAAGATCAATATCCATTATATCAATAGGAATTTTGCCAGCAGCTTGAACACAATCGCTATGGATTTCTGCCCCATATTCGTGGGCAATTTTAGTTATTTTTTGTATGGGAGAGATAATGCCAGTCTCGTTATTTGCCAGCATCACTGAAACTAGTTTCTTTTGCTTTGTAGAATTTGCCAATTTTTGCTGTAAATATTCAAGATCTAAAACGCCATTTCTATCCACTTGAATCACAGTAAAATTAGAAGCAACTTTGCTATGAGCCCAAATTGACGTATGCTCTGTTGCAGAGATAAATATTTCACCATCTCTATAATTCGCCAGGATAATGTTATTAGCTTCAGTGCCACCAGATGTAAAAGTTACCCGATAATTTTTGAAATTACCTTCAAAACCCATAAGTCGTGCTATAAGTTTTCTAGAATTCTCAATTATTGACGTAGCAGCTCTGCCACTTGAGTGAATTGACGAAGGATTTAGAGGTAATAATGCATACTCATCCATCTTGCTTTTTACAGCTGGGTGTAGAGGAGTTGTCGCGTTGTGATCCAGATATATGAGACCATTTCCATTTTTAAATGGCCTATCGTATTTTCTAGATACCTCTGACGAGTCAAGTGTCTTATTTAAAACTGAAAATAGTCGTCTCATTTCCTACTGTACCTTCATTTCATCTTTCATTACATCAGCTATAGAGATGCTAGCAAAATAGTCTCGAATCTGTTTGGTAAGGCCCTTCCATAGATTATGTGTTTGACAATTTATTCCATTTTTTCTGCAGTTCTTGTCTTTTGAACATCTAGTCATTTTCAGATTCTCATCTACCGCATCGATGATATTCTCAATGGTAATTTGATCAGAAGTGCTAGTGAGTTGATAGCCACCACCAGGTCCTTTAACTGACTTTATAAGGTCTGCCTTCTTTAGTTTGAGAAATATCTGTTCCAAATAATTCAGAGGAATATCTTGGTTTGCTGAAATATCTGCCAGTTTCATAGGTAGGCCAGTTTTATTTGCAGCCACCTCTATTACCGCCATTACCGCATAACGACTCTTAGTTGTTAACATCATATGGTTTATCCACAAAAAAATAGTATAATGAAATAAAGGTTAACTTACCCAACTAAAATAGTCAAGTATTTGTTTAAGAACCTGTCTTCATAACGCTCATCTCACCGTCTTTCATTTTGAGGTGCAGCAATGGGCTTTTTTGAGCATCGGACAAAGACGAAATGATTTTACCATCACTATTTTTTAACATAGCGAATCCTCGATTTAAAACGTTATTGTAGTCAAGGCTTGATAATAGGGATGAATTCAAAGTAAGCTTATGTTCAAGAGATGCAAGCAAGGAGTCTTTCTTGCCAAGAAGATTATTACTCACATTTTTGTATTGCAAATATTTGTAGGTTAGTATTTTTGTAGGTTTGAGCCTAGAGAGTGGGAAGTGTAACAGATATAATTTCTTTTGTTTTAATAGATTTGGCAATGATCCTATAAGTCTAAATGAAAGATCATCTAGGCGTTGAATATGATTATTTATAATGCCCTGAATTTGTTGTAAAACACGTTCATTGTTACTGAGTATCTGTAGGTAATATTTTATCAAATCTGAAAGACGATGTGAAATGCGCTGGGCAAATACGTTTAATGTATATTTTAAATCTGCAATAACTGGTACAGCAAATTCGGCTGCTGCAGTTGGGGTTGGAGCTCTAAGATCGGCAACAAGATCAATTAGTGTATAATCTGTTTCGTGACCCACTGCAGAAATCGTTGGTATGCCTGAGTTAAAAACAGCTCTGACTACAATTTCTTCATTAAACGACCATAGATCTTCAATCGAGCCGCCGCCTCTGGCTATGATTAGCAAATCAGGTTGTAAATTATGAGGTAATTTATTGAAACCATTTATGGCATTTGATATTTCCTGGGCTGCTGTACCACCTTGAACACTGACGGGCCAAATGACTAAATGAGTTGGACAGCGATCTGAAATACGGTGAATTATATCTTTTATTACCGCGCCAGTGATTGAGGTGATAATACCAATTTTTCTAGGGAAAAAAGGAATTTTTTGTTTATGATCATGTGCGAACAGTCCTTCTTTTTCTAGCTTTTGGCGTCGCTCACTAAGTATTTTCATGAAAGCGCCAACACCAGAGGGCTCGATCAATTCGACCGATATTTGATATTTCGATTGGCCAGCATAAGCAGTGATTTTACCGGTGACTATCACTTCTAAACCTTCTTCCAGTTTGAAGTTGACCCTAGCTAAAGCATGTTTCCAGCAGGTTGCTGCCAGAATAGCATTCTCATCCTTTAAAGAAAAATAACCATGTCCTGAGGTAGCAATTTTTAATCCAGAGATCTCGCCTTTGACCCTGAGCGTTCCTAAGTTATTTTCCAGCAACCATTTAATCTTGCCGGAAATCTCGGAGACAGAAAATTCAGTTTTGCTTACGTTATTTGTTAAATAATCGTCTAACATCATGTATGATCGGGAATATTTTACTTTAGATAGACTAATTTAAATGCATTTTTTTTGCAAACTATTACTTGCAATTTTATTACTTGGTTTCATAACCAACTTTGCTCAAGCTTCGCCCGAGAAGGGGGCAACGATCAAGGCAAAAGAAACTCATTATGATGCTAATAATAATACTATTACCGCCTCAGGGGATGTGTTCATACAAATGGATGAATATATACTATATGCTGGGGTTGTGCACTATGATTTGGACAAGGATGTAGTCTATGCCGAAGGAAATGTCAGAATAATCGATGAAAGGGGCAGAACAATTTACGGTGAGAAAGCTGTTTTTAAAGATAAACTAAAAAAAGGTATCATCGAAGAATTTATGGCAAAACTTGACGACAGATCTATCATCGTCTCAAGAACTGCAAAAAGAGTAAAAGAAAACAGAATTATCTTAGAAAAATCAGTTTTTACTCCTTGTGAATTTAATTGTAGTAAAAGGCCAATTTGGCAGGTAAATTCAGGCAAAACTGACATTGACTATGATAAGCAAAGAATTACTTACAGAAATTTATTTTTTGAAGTTTATGGTGTCCCATTAATTTATCTTCCCTATTTTTCTCATCCATCTCCAAATGCTAAAGCGCAGTCAGGTATTCTTGGGCCACAAATAAAACGTGACAACTTTTTGATACCTTTTTATTTTCGGCCAAAACCTAATCTTGATGCTACAATTAGTCCAAGATTGTCAAAAGACTATACAATATTTGAAACTGAATTTCGTCATAAAGTAAGAAATGGCCATTATGATATTCTTGGAAGTTTTGGTAACCCACCGATAAGTAAATCAGATGGCAAAAAGGGAGAAAAGAGTGCAAGGCCAGGGCGTTACCATATTTTTGCTAAAGGGATTTTTGCTGAAAATGGAGTAAATTTTGGATTCGATATTAAGAGAACGTCCGACAAAGCTTACCTCACCAATTATCACGAAATATTTGATTCGTACCTGACGTCTAAAGTCTACACTAACACTGTTGATAGAAGAGATTATTTTTCTCTCGAAGGCTATTATTTTCAGGATTTGAGGGTAAATGAGAAGAAAACGCAAATCCCATTTGTTTTCCCCAGCATTACCAGCAAAAAAGTTTATAGTTTTAACGAGGATGAGACGATATTGCTAAATGTTAAAAGTAATACTATTGCTTACCAAGAGCCTAAAGACCTTGGGCTAGCAAGAACTTCTCTAGATTTAGAGTTAATGAATAACTTAATTACAAACAATGGCCACATGATGACATATTCTGTGGCAAATCGAGGTGATCTGTACTGGGTAGATTTTACAGATAAAAATACATTGCTAGAGCGGCAACGAGTTTGGTATAGAAACATACCAGAATTCAGAACCCAGTGGCGGTATCCTTTAATCAAATCATTGAGTGATAAATCAAGCTTAAAGCTCGAGCCCACCTCTATGCTAGTATTGGGTAGGAAATTTGAGAACAGGTTTAATAAATATGCCTTGGTGGATTCAAATAAAAGTGAGCTTTCGGAGAATAATATATTTCAGCCCAATAGATTTAGTGGTATTGATTTCCATGATTATGGTACTAGAGTTAGTTACGGTATTAATTCGTCACTAATGTCTAATCATATTTATGTTGATACATTCCTTGGTCAATTGCTTCATAAAAATAACGTTTCCGAAGGTGGAAATTCTGAGTATGTTGGCAATGCAACCATTGATTTAGAAGATAATTTTGAGATATTTTACAGATTTCGTAGAGATAAGAAGCTAAAGCCTATCAGAAATGAAATTGGAGCCACGGCCTTGGCAGAAAAATTAGATGCTACATTAACATTTACTGAGCTTCACAATATATCAAAATATTTCGCTAAAGATGAGTTTAAACCTGAAAAAGAGAAAATGGCTCAGCTAAATCTCGATGTGAATTATCAGCTTATAAAGAATTTATGGGTAGGAACTGGAGCAAGGCTTGATGTTTCAACAAATAATACAAAGATTTTAGTAAGAAGTATCAGGATGACATATTTATTTGATTGTGTTAGTATTAGTGGCACCATTACAGATAATTTCTTGCACGATAGTTTAAGAGGTGTCAGGAAAACAAGGACAAAGACCTTTGCTGTTGGCTTAAAAGTTATAAATATGTAGGACGAATATAAGTATGAAAAAACTAATCAGTATTGTTGTTATCCTTTTCGCTAATTCAGTTTTTGCCACTATGCCTGATATCATCGCGCTGGTAAATGACCAACCCATTACAAAATATGATTTTGAATCAAGAAAGAAAATGGTTGTTGTACTTAATAACATAGATAACTCAAATCCATCAGTTGATGCAAATTTAAATAACGGCATACTCAATATTCTTATTGAAGAGGAACTACTTAATCAGCATGCAGCTAGTGTTGGTGGAAAAATAACGCCCGAGCAAGTTGATGCTGCGATTAGCACTATAGAGCAAAGAAATAATATGCCAAAGGGCGGTATGAAAGCTTTTATGAAAGAGCGTGGTGTGCAAATGGAAAGCTTTAAGAGACAGATAGCTAGTGAAATTGTTAAGCATAATATTATTTCGTCATTGTCAAATTCTGTTTCTGTTTCGCCATCAGAGTTAGATGTAGCAGTCATAAATACTGCTATGCCGGAATTCAATGTTGAAGCGTGGATCTTTACTTCTAAAGGTAACGAGCATAAGGATCATAAACAAATGCAAGATTTGAAGAAAAGACTTTATGATTGTAATAAAGTTGATCAAAAGCTTTATGATAATTTTGCCGATGCTGAGAAATTTGACCGAAAACTTGGTGATATGCCATCTGGCACTAAGTCAATTATTCATGATACTAAAGTGGGAGCTACTAGTAGCGTATATAAAGAAGATAACAAATTTAAACTAGTATTTGTGTGTAAGAAGGAATCTAGTGTTTCTTCTGGCGATTTAAATAAACTAAAAACATTCTTGTCTAATAAGAAAATGTCTCAAAAGGCAACAAAATTCTTTAAGGATTTGAAATCTAAGGCTTATATAAAAATTATGGTTTCAAGTTAAGAAAACAATAGACCTCTTGCGTAATTAGTTTATAACGAGGAAGTTTTAGGAAAAATGAAGGCGAGCACCGGAACGTACATGTAGTACTTGAGGAGCGGAGACAAGTTTTGACGACAAAATTACGGTTAGAAATTAAATTACGCAAGAGGTCTAATATAGATGCTTCCTTCTATTGCTAAGCTTGCAAGTAAACACGGAATTGCCCCACTTAAAAGATATGGTCAAAATTTTATATTTGATGAATCTTTGTGCGATAAGATTGTTAAATTTTCCCAAATTGATAAGTCTTCAAATGTCCTAGAGATAGGGCCAGGACCGGCTGGTTTAACAAGGTCAATATTAAAATCAGCTCCCAAAAGCTTATATGTTATAGAAACTGATGCAAGGTGCCTACCTTTGCTTGAAGAGATCAAACTCTCATATCCAATTCTCCAGATTAAGTTTGGTGATGCATTGAAGGTTTCGTTATCAGAAATTAATAACAACAAAATCGATATAGTTGCAAATCTTCCTTATAATATTGGTAGTCAACTACTGACCAATTGGCTATGTCAAATTGAACATGTAAACAGCATGACTTTAATGCTGCAAAAAGAAGTTGTTGATCGCATAATATCTTCCCATAACAGTAAAACCTATGGCCGTCTTTCAATCTTTTGCCAAATTTTCTGTGAAGTAGAAAAATGTTTTGATGTTAGTCCAAAAGCTTTTTATCCAGAGCCAAAAATCTGGTCTAGTATTGTAAGGTTAGTGCCAAAATATGATGTTCCGGAGCCATTTGTTCGAGCTAAGCTTGAGAAAATTACTCAAGCCGCTTTTGCTGGTAGAAGAAAAATGATTAAATCATCTTTAGGCAAAATAATACCAAATATTGAAATGGTTCTTGGGTCATTGAATCTAAATCAGTCGCTCAGGGCTGAAAATTTGTCGCCACAAGATTACATAAGAATAGCTAAAGCAGTTAAATGATTATAGTTACCTCCTGCCTTTAGGCCAGGTATTTTAAAAACCAGTCCTGCTGAACTTGTAGGGCGGCTTACAGTATCTTTTCATTTTCTTAGACTAAACTCAGGTTAGTTAGACACGGCGTGACCAACTCAAGCTCAGGTTAAATAACAGCTGCCAATAATTCATGAATGGGTAATACAGAAATCTTATCAGGAAGCACAAGATGGCGGATTGAATCGGATATGTATAAATGTGTTAGAGCTGATTTTTGTACCTTTGCTACCGCGTCCCCTGATAAAACACCATGAGTTACAATTGCTTCAACGCTATTTGCACCCTTTGCAAGCAGAAGCTCTGTAGCAAGGCAGACTGTATTTGCCCCATCGATTATGTCATCGATAATGATGCAATGCTTGTCTTTAACGTCGCCTATAATTTCACTCATTGAACATACGTTGTTCAAATCTCTGCTTTTATTTATAATAGCAAGGTCTGTTCCAAGAAGAGATCCATAGTTTCTAGCTCTTGAGATTCCCCCAATATCTGGAGAAACAATAATAGTATTTACCTGTTTCTGAATTACTGAAAAAAATATGCTTTCGGTACTTAGATTCTTGATTGGAATACTAAAAAACCCCTCAAGCTGACTTGAATGTAAGTCAAGGGTAATAACCTCGGTAACCCCAGCTGCTTCAATCATCTTTATTACAACACTCGCAGAAATTGGGCCGTTTTTATAATCAGAGCGATCTTGTCTGCTATAACCAAAATACGGAATAATTGCGACAATCCTCTCTGCACCTGCGCGCCGGGTGGTATCAGCAAGTAGTAACAATTCCATTAAATGGTCATTTACTGGTGCGCTAGTAGATTGCACCAATACTACTTCCTTACCAATAAAACCATGGACCTGAATTTTAAGCTCACCATCATTAAATTTACTGAGTTTGGTATCAAGAAACCCAAATCCTAGTTCCATGCCTAGTCTTAATGCTAAATTAGGATTGCTTGATCCAGCGATTATTTTCATATTGTTTTCCACTTATACATACACTACTGTATACTGCAGAAATTCTGATAATTCAATTGATTATGAACAAAATTCTTTGTTTTGATGTGTCGAATAATAGCTGCTCTGTAGCAGTTTCATTTGGTCAAGAGATAGTTTCATTTGAGCAAGAATTACGACCATCAATGCAAGCTGAGCGGTTGATGGTAATCGT
The DNA here is from genome assembly GCA_947505405.1 of Rickettsiales bacterium. GTDB lineage: Bacteria > Pseudomonadota > Alphaproteobacteria > Rickettsiales > Rickettsiaceae > Megaera_A. The sequence goes on along the minus strand of CANNHR010000019.1, from coordinate 10,350 downwards.
GCAGAACGCCCTTATAAATGCTCGCTTAAAATACCAAGACCTTGATTATCTTGCTGTGACAATAGGACCAGGAAGTTTTACCGGAGTCAGGATTGGTCTGGCTGCAGCCAAAGGTATTATTCACGTCACTAATATCAAGGGTATTGGCATAACCAATTTTGAGACAGCTCATTACAGGCTGACCCAACAAGTACTAGATTTTGAAAATGCTATAATTATATTAAATGCCTATCGGAATCAGCAATATGTGCAAATATTTGATAGAAGCAACCATATATCAAATCCTGTATTAGTTGATAATAAGGATATAAGACAGCTTATCCAGTCTTACTCTGGAGCGAATGTTTGCACAGGTAGTGGTTTAGCAGCAATATACGGTGAAATTAAAGATCTGGATAAACTTATAATACTTCCAAGATTCCAAACTATAAAGGCATATCATATCGCAAGATTGGCAGATGATATGATAAATAAAGGCAAAAACAATCCTATTGAGCCATTGTACATCAGACCTCCAGACGCCACTCCAGCATCACAATAAATTATACCAAATCTCATTTTTAAATAATCCATATGAATTTCGCGGCTCTCCCTTGTGCTTGCTTACACTTGTAAGCCACGCAAGGTCATCCTAAAATGGTATTTCAAGTAATACCTCTGACGAGTCATAAGTCTAATTTAATCTGAGATTTGGTATTACAGACTAAACTGTAGAACATTTTTTTCGTATTTTTCTATCACCTCAGCCACAGAACCATCGGCTACTATTTTGCCATGCTGTAACCAAATTATTCTTTCACAAAAATCCCGAACTAACTCCATGGAATGTGAGCTTAAAATCAAAGTACAATCTCTAGACAAAAATTCCTCTAGTCTTTTTTTAGCTTTCGCTGCAAATTGTGCATCACCAGTCCCCATCACTTCATCGGCTACTAAAATCTCTGGTTCAATTGATGTAGACGTAGCAAAAGCTAGTCTAAGATTCATCCCTGTGGAATAAGTTCTGATAGGCTGGTGAATAAAATCACCTAACTCAGAAAATTCGATAATTTCAGGTATTTTTTCTTCCGCTTCTGCTTTGCTTAGTCCTAGAAACATTAATCTTATCATAATGTTTTCGATACCAGTCAAATGTTCTTCAAATCCTGTATGAAAATCAAGCAATGGCGATACCCTACCATCAATCACTACCTTGCCCTTTGATGGGTGAAAAATACCTGCTATTGTTCTAAGCAATGTTGTTTTACCAGCACCATTTAGTCCTATAATTCCTAATTTCTCACCTTTTTTTACAGAAAAGGATAACTCATCTAGCGCTCTGAAGGTCTTAGCAACAGGTCTTTGTGCCTTCATATAAAAGTTTAATAATGCATTTTTTATGCTATATGCATCGTCACTATCTAAATAATAATCCACTGCAACATTATGTAATTCAACAGCGTTCATGCCCAAAACGGTACAAGCCGCCCCCATCTTTTTGCTAGAATCATTTGAAAAATAAGCATGAAGCTTGTGAACCCAACAGCTATAGCATACTGAGCCAGTCCTGCAAAACCGGCATTAATAATTGGATATCTTACAACTTCAATTAGAGAAGCGAATGGATTCATGTAAACTACCACACCAATTCCCTTTTGTATCAACATTTCAGGAGGGAGTATTACTGGTGTGACAATAAATAACAATGAAAAAAGCCCTGTCAATGCATGCTGAAGATCTCGGTAACGCAGCCCTAGATACGCCATAGCGCCGCTTGCAGCATAGAAATATATCAGTAAAATTAATAGCCCAGGAATAGAGTATAAAACTCCCAAAAAGCTAAATTTATTAAAAGCAATAAAGACAACTAAAGCTGTTACTAAACCAATCATAAGGTAGTATGCGTTTGTCAATAACGAGCGAAAAATAAATACTGATTGAGGCAATGGAAATTGCTTTAAATAGCCACGTGCTTGGATAAAAATACTGCAGCTTTCGACCATGGAGGCTACGATAAATCCCCAAATTGCAATACCTACAACCAAAAATGGAATGAATGTACTACTGTCAACTCCGAACATTCTTGACCATACAACGCTTGCAACTAAAGAAAACATCAATTGCTGGACTACTAACCACCCGACTCCCAAATAGGATCGTCTAAACCTACTTTGTAAATCTTGCTTTGATAAAAAATAGTACAAGTCAAAGTACTTTATAGCGATGTTTAGCATACTTAATTTCTTATGACTCATAGTAATAGTGATAAATATTTTACAGTTTGTATTTGTCCATTTTCAACAAGCTTTGCAAATATTGTCCATACTGGTTTTTCGACAACGTAGCTGCTAACTTTTCGAGTTTTGCATCGTCTATCCACTTTAAATTCCAGGCAATTTCTTCAGGACAAGCTATTTTTAGGCCTTGACGATGCTCGATAGTAGCAATAAATTGCGACGCTTCTAAAAGTGACTCATGCGTTCCGGTATCAAGCCAAGCATAGCCGCGTCCGAGCACTGTAACTGACAAAGAATTTTGCTGCAAGTATAATTTATTGATATCGGTAATTTCAAGCTCGCCTCGGGATGACGGTTTAATTTGCTTTGCCAATTCTATAACGTCATTATCGTAAAAATATAACCCAGTTACAGCATAGTTTGACTTTGGAATCTTTGGTTTCTCTTCCAGAGATATTGCCCTGCCAGTTTGATCAAATTCAACGATACCGTACCTCGTTGGATCACTAACATTATATGCAAAAACGGTTGCTCCATTAGTCTGTACACTAGCTTCTGTTAAAATTTGAGCAAATTGACTGCCGTAAAAAATATTATCACCCAAAACTAATGCACTAGGAGAGTTACCAATGAAATCAGCCCCAATAATAAATGCTTGAGCTAATCCATCGGGGCGATTTTGGACTAAATAACTAAAACTCATCCCCCATTTACTTCCATCTCCCAATAACTCTTCAAATAATATTAGATCTCTAGGTGTAGATATAATCAAAATCTCTCTAATACCAGCCAGCATTAGCGTTGATAGCGGATAGTAAATCATAGGTTTATCAAAAACAGGAAGCATTTGCTTAGACATACCAAGCGTTGCAGGATATAAACGTGTACCAGAACCTCCGGCTAAAATAATTCCTTTTCTGTTCATAATTGTCTCGAATCTATTGTGGTTTCGCAGCAGCGGCACAGCTCAAAAAATCATCCGGGCCGAAGGCATGCGAAGCCCAACAAGTTGAAGCTTGCGCCTGCCTTTGGCCTAGAATGACTATTTGGGGCTATTGCTAGCCCATTCTTATTTTAGAACCTGTCTTGATAGAATTCTATCAGACAATTCTATCAAGACAGATTCTTAATTTTATCTAACCAGTCTCTATTTACCAAATACCATTCAATGGTTTGCTTAATACCTTTTTCAAAAGATATTGCTGCAGTCCAGTCGATATCTTTTTGTATTTTTCTTGCATCAATGGCATATCGTTTATCATGACCAGCTCTGTCTTTGACAAATTTTATCAAATCTTTGTATGAATTAATAGCCGGTGAAGGTACTAGTTTATCAAGAAGGAAGCAAATGGTCTCAACAACCTCAACATTAGTTCTTTCGTTATTAGACCCTATATTATAGCATTCACCAACTTTTCCTTGAGCTAAAACCTCTCTAATAGCCCAGCAATGGTCATCAACATGTAACCAATCTCTGATGTTCTTTCCATCACCGTAAATAGGCAATGGTTTTCCTTCAAGTGCATTTAAAATTGTTAGTGGTATAAGTTTTTCTGGATGTTGAAACGGTCCATAATTATTTGAACAATTAGTAATTAGCACTGGAAGAGAGTAAGTATGATGCCAGGCTCGTACTAAATGATCTGATGCTGCTTTACTGGCAGAATAAGGACTGTTTGGTTTATACGGTGCGTTTTCTGTAAAAGCAGGATCATTGCTCTCTAGTGATCCATAGACCTCGTCCGTACTTACATGCAGAAAACGAAACTGATTTTTCCCCTCTTGTGCCAAACCCAGCCAATATTCTCGCGCACACTCTAAAAGATTATATGTTCCGTTAATATTAGTAGTAATAAAGTGTCTAGGATTTTCTATAGAGCGATCGACATGGCTCTCTGCTGCAAAGTTAATTATAGCTCTAGGTTTATATTCTAGCATCAAGCTTGATACTAGCTCCTCATCCCCTATATTTCCTTTAATAAAAATATGGTCTTTATTATTCGCTAGTGAGGCTATGTTATCTTCATTCCCAGCGTAAGTAAGCAAATCCAAATTTACCACCTTACCTGAGGAGTGATTTAACCAGTTAATCACAAAATTTGAACCTATAAAACCAGCTCCACCAGTGACTAATATGGTTTCATTCATGTTCAAACTTGTCACCTTTAACAATACCTATTTTCCAACCACAGCAGCAACTTCATCAGCAAAGTTCTTTTCTTCTTTCTCGATCCCTTCACCTCGTTCAAATCTGATGTATGATTTTAACTCAACCGAAGTTCCAAGCTCTTTTGCTAGCAATGCAATAACATCAGAAATCTTAGTTTTACCGTCAATAACAAAAATTTGGTCTAATAGAACTATTTCTTCTAGGAATTTACGGATTCTACCTTCGATCATTTTCTCAATAATATTATCTGGTTTACCAGAAGCTCTAGATTGTTCGGTAAATATGTCTTTTTCCCTTTGAATCATAGCTTGGCTCACAGCCTCTTTATTAAGAGTTTGTGGACGGCTGGCTGCAATATGCATAGCAATTTGTTTACCGATTTCCATGAGTTTAGTCTTGTCCCCGCTTGATTCAAGCGCAACAAGTACTGAAATCATTCCCATATTTTCAGCCGACGAATTATGGATATACGACGCTATTACACCATCTTTTACAGAAAGAGTTTGCATACGGCGCAAGCTCAAATTTTCACCAATTGTTGCAATGTTGCTTGCAATTTCTTCTTCAACAGATTTCCCTGGTTTGGTTTTAGCTGCTTTGAGCGAATCAATATTGTCTAAACCTACTGCTAGTTCAGCCACAGTTTTAACTAAATTCTGAAAAATCTCGTTTCTTGATACAAAATCTGTTTCAGAATTAATCTCAATCGCTGCTCCTCTCGTATCTTTTACACAAACAGCAGTTAAGCCTTCAGCAGCTACCCTGCCAGCTTTTTTTGCAGCTGCTGCTAAGCCTTTTGTTCGAAGCCAATCGACTGCGGCTTCAAAATCGCCATTTGTTTCTACTAGCACTTTTTTGCAATCCATCATGCCAGCGCCGGTTTTTTCTCTTAAATCTTTAACTAGTGATGCTGATATAGACATTAATCTTAATCTCCGTAAATTATTGTGATTACGCGATAGGTTCTTTTTTAGCTGGAGCTTTTTCCATTTTAACTTCCTCTATCTTTTGCTTTGGAGCCGCCACTTTACTAATCACTTCCTTTGCAGGTTTTTTTTCAGAAGTTTCAACCCTTGGTCTAGCCTTAGAAACTTTAGCTACTTTTTCCAATTTTGTTACCCCATCAAGAGTTTTATTTTCTTTGGCAACTTTATTAGCTAAACCTACATCTACCCCAGAATCAGCAAGAGCATCTTGTATTCCAGCAAGAGCAGCGTCAGCAAAAAGACTACAATATAGTCTAATCGATCTAATAGCATCATCATTTCCTGGAATTGGATAATTGATATTGTCAGGATCAGAGTTGCTATCAACGACCGCAACTATCGGCACCCCAAGTTTTACAGCTTCGCTAATAGCTAAATGTTCTCTGTTTGTATCAATAACAACCAATAAATCAGGGCGTCCTCCAATTTTTCTGATACCAGATAGTGATTTTAATAATTTGCCTCTTTTACGGCTAAAATCAAGAATCTCCTTCTTAGTATAGCTTGCAATCAATTCTTCATCTTCCAGAACTTTTTCGATGTGATCAAGCTTCTTGATAGATTTTGAAATGGTGCCCCAATTAGTTAACATACCACCAAGCCATCTGTTATTAACGTAAAACTGACCACATTTTTCAGCATACTCAGCGATTAATTCGGTTGCTTGGACTTTGCTACTTACAAACAGCACTTTGCCATTATTTTTCACGGTTTCATAAATCTTCTGTAAACCGATTTGCATTAAAGGCACAGTTTGTTGCAGGTCAATGATATGAACCTTATCTCTTACGCCATAAATATAAGGAGCCATTTTTGGGTTCCAGCGTGAAGTTTTATGACCAAAGTGAATACCAGCGTCCAGTAAATCAGCGACGCTAACTTTAGGTAAGTTAGACATTATATATCTCCTATGTTTTGTTAGTTATACCTCCGCACAAACTATAGCCTCGATAGTTGAATTGTAATACGCCAATTTTGCAAGATTCAGTTTGCTCACCTATAAAACATAGGCTCCGCGAACTTCACTTTGAAATTAACATATTACAATTCACCTCTCTTTGCTATAAAGACCTGCTGACTAGCAGACTAACAAAGTCTATGCGTGTGAATTTCTTGACCTTACTTAAACGCCAATTGCGCATATCTCTTATCCAAAATTGGCGTTTAAAGATTAAGAGTAGCTGATCATATAGCAAATAAGCTTACCGAGCAACAGAAATTTTTTTGGGAGGATACTTGAGAAGCAGTCGTTGCAGCATTGCCTCAGACACAGTGTTCCAACTGTATATAGATTCAAAATAATTGAAAAATTTAAGCCCTTTTTTATGAATAAGTTCGGGATAAAATTTTGACTGAAAGGCTCGTATCACGCAATTTGTCTGCATATCAAACTTGGCAGTCTCTTCTATTTTATAACCAAGCTGGCCAAGATTATGTTGTAGTCTTTTTATCATATCACCATACTCACCAAAATTATAAAGCTCTTTGTCTTCTAAATCAGAAATTCCATGCCAAATACCAAGACCATTATTAGCAAAAAATTGCCAGTCAAAAAATATACCTGGATCGATCTTTCTATCAGGAGCTACGTCAGAGTGGCCGATAAAATGTATTGAAGGAATATCATATTTTTGTACCAGCATTTTACTGAGAGTAAGGCACGAAATTAACTGTTGTTCTGAAAATTTATTATTACCTAAATTATCCAGCTCTATACCTATAGAATTCTGATTAAGAGCAAATTCGCCTTTCCAATAACTCTTCCCAGCATGCCAAGCCACTTTATCATCTGCCACAAGCTGAAATATCTCTCCATCTTCTTTGATCAAGTAATGGGAGCTAACTTTTGCTTCTTTGTCAATTAACCTGTTTAAAGCAAGTTCAAATGGCATTCCGGTAAAATGAATAATTATATATTCAATTGATTTTTTCCGATCGGTAAAGTTTGGCGAGGTGAATTTAGCATTGATTAGCATAAAAATATGGATTAATTTTGCTTTGGAAGTTAGTATAGCGCAGAATATTACTTTTTTCTAAATAATAAACTTAAATTTAAGGAATCTAAATTGACCCCACAGGAAACTTCTAATCATGCCGCGTCCGGATCACTCAGGTCTGAAGTGCTCTCATTGTTGTTCGTTATCATGCTGGCTCTTGCAGTCAGAACTTTTATTCTAGAACTTTTTTATGTTCCTACTGGCTCCATGAAAGCTACAATCTTGGAAGGAGACTATATTTTCTCCACCAAGTATAATTATGGGTACAGCATCTACTCTATTCCTTTTAATCCAGATATTTTCGAGGACCGTATATTTGCAAATACACCAGAGCGCGGGGATGTGATCATTATGCGTCCACCACATGATATGAAAGAACGCTATATCAAAAGATTATTTGGATTGCCTGGTGACAAAATACAAATTATTGACGATCTGATTTATATAAATGACGAACCTATTAAAAGAGTAGAAGTTGGGAGTTATGTAGATGAAGAAGGAATAAATTTTAGGAAATTCAAAGAAACACTACCAAATGGTTCTAGTTATTTTTCTTATAAAATGAAATACCAATCAAGCAAAGTTACTGTTGATCATAGTAACTTTGCTCCTTATGTAGTAGAGCCAGGTCGCTACTTTTTTATTGGTGATAACCGCGATAATTCTGGTGATAGTAGGTATCAACTGGGCACCGTACCCTTTAAAAACTTTATTGCTAAAGGACGATTTGTTCTTTTTTCAACAGAGCAGGCATTGTGGGACTCAAATGAAAGTTTCTTCGGGCAAATCAAAAGAGTGGGCACTTGGTTTATGTCGATAAGATTCAGCAGATTCTTTAATAGTTTATATGAACCAGATACAAGTCAATGAGTGATTTCTCAAAACAGATTGCAGGGCTTGAAAATGCTCTTAATTACAAATTTAAAAATCTCGATTTAGTCAAAGAGGCGCTGACTCACCCATCTCTAAAGCAATATGATAATTCAATTGCTGATTATGAACGATTTGAATTGCTAGGTGATTCTATTCTTGGCTTTCTCATTACTGAAATGATTTTCAATAACTTTACTTTTTATGAAGAGGGCAGCATTGCAAAAATCAAAGCCTACGTTGTATCGCGGGAAACCATAGTAAAAGTAGCAGAAATGCTTTGTCTTTCAGAATATATTTTGATGACCCCAGGTGAAGAGAAATCTGGAGGCAAAACCAACCAAAATAATATAGAGAATGTTATGGAAGCTCTGCTTGCTGCAATATACCTTGATAGCGATATTCATCAAGTACGAAAAATAGTGCAAGATTTATGGTTTAAATATATAGAAAATATAGATTTTAGTGCAGTCGACCCAAAATCCTATCTGCAAGAATGGATGCAGCACAAAAATCACGGTACTCCTTCATATGAAGTAATTAACAAAGAAGGCCCAGTTCACGCGCCTGTATTTACCGTACAAGTTACAGTTAATAAGCATAAGCAAGTTGCAACAGGTAGATCGATTAAGGAAGCAGAGAAGGAAGCGGCTAGAATGTTGCTCAATAGGTTAAAGAGCAATATAATATAGTAAATCACATTGAATTATGTGCTGTCAATTTCGCAGGCCTCACTTGTGCTCACGTAGTTATCTACGCTGCGCAAGCTCGCCTTAAAATTAACTATCACCTAATCCAATGTGGATTTACTATAGCAAATTAACTATCCCTATCTCAAAGCTTAAGAAACTATTATGAAAAAATCTCTTTCAGTTTGCATAGTTGGAAAACCAAACGCTGGTAAGTCAACTTTGCTCAATAGAATTATTGGCCAGAAACTTTCTATAGTTACGCCAAAAGTGCAAACCACTCGTTCGATAATTACTGGCATAGTGACACTTGACGATACACAACTAGTTTTATTTGATACGCCAGGTATTTTTGAGCCAAAAAGGAAGCTTGAAAAAGCAATGGTGCGTTGTGCTTGGTCAAGTCTTAGTAGCGCTGATATGATTGTATTAATCATTGATAGCTCAGCCAAATTAGACGATATGATGCAGGAGATTATTAAAAGAATAAGCTCTGTTGGCAAGAAAATAGTCGTGTTAATGAATAAAATCGATTTGCAGTCAAAATACTACGTAGATAATATGAGTTTTGTCCAGCAAATAGCTCCTCTTGCTCGGATATTTAATATATCTGCTTTAGGCGGTAATGGGATAGATGGGTTTCTTGCCTTTTTGAAAGAAAATGCAACTGATTCTGGCTGGATGTACGAAGAAGATGATATCACCAATCTTCCAGCTCGCTTTTTAGCTAGCGAAATTACTAGAGAACAATTATTTCTTCAATTGCACCAAGAACTTCCATACAACTTAACCGTAGAATGCGAAAGCTGGCAAGAACAAAAAAATGGCTCGATAAAAGTTAATCAGGTGATCATCGTTGGCAGAGATATCCATAAGAATATGATAATTGGCAAGCATGGAAGCAGAATAAAAGAAATCGGTTCTATAGCCAGAGTTAATATTGAAAAGCTATTAGGCCAAAAGATTCATCTATTCCTCTTCGTGAAAGTTAGAGAAAATTGGGAAGATAATCCCGAATTATACCATAATATGGGACTCAACTATTAGGTTTTAACTGGTGATAGTCTCTATAAAGAAAGGTTCTAAACCAGGTTATACCATTTAATGTATAGATCTATGTTCGTTTTCAACTTTTAGCTTCAATCCCAAAGCCATTAATAGAGATCCTATATTATCAAAACTAGGGTTACCTTCACTAGAAAGCATTTAATAACAAAATTAATTCATTATTTTGTTCAGTAAAATAAATACGATACCCTTTAGCGAAGAAAAACTACTTAGTTCTTCCCGTCAGGACTCTTACACGTGAATAAATAAAAGGGATACGAGATAAAACTTTATTGTAAGATCCATAAGAAAACGACGATATATGTACAAAAATATTATGGAATTGCTGAGAATGTTTTTGCATAAAACAGCCTC
>CANNHR010000018.1 GCA_947505405.1 Rickettsiales bacterium | reverse complement strand
ACTGAGAATATGATAGGAGTGTAGCTCAATTGGTAGAGCGCCGGTCTCCAAAACCGGAGGTTGCGGGTTCGATGCCTGTCGCTCCTGCCACTTTTGCTTTTAGAACGAGATTTAAGGTCGTATGTTTAAGAATTTAAAAGTGTATAAGTTTTTTGACCAGGTTAAGCAAGAAGCAAAAAAAGTTATATGGCCAGTAAGAAAAGAACTTATGACCTCTGCTTCGATAGTGGTCGTAGCAGTTTTGTTATTTAGCTTGGTTAGTTTAGTATTAGATTATGGCATACATAACTTAATACAGTTTTTGTTAAATATTGGTAAGTAGCTGGTGAAGAGATAATTATGGCTAAGTGGTATATACTACATACAGTTTCTGGCTCTGAAAAAGGAGTTAAGAAAATGATCGAAGATCAGGTTATTAAAAAGAAAATGACTGATTATTTTGAGGAAGTGGTTGTTCCAGTAATCGAAGTACCGGAGATAAAAAGAGGTAAAAAGGTTCTTACTGAAAAGAAATTTATGCCAGGTTATATACTCATCAAGATGAAGATGACAGACGAGTCGTGGCATTTAGTAAAATCAGTGCCAAAAACAACTGGCTTTTTGGGGAGTAAAACACAGCCTCAGCCACTTAGTAATGCTGAAGCTGAGGCGGTGTTTAGGAAGCTTGAAGCGGAATCAAAAACTGCTAGTTCTTCAAGCCTGTACAGTGTTGGAGATAAAGTTCAAGTTATTGATGGACCGTTTGATAGTTTCTCTGGTGTAGTCGAGGAGTTGAATATAGAAGGGCAGAAGCTAAAGGTTTCTGTTTCCATTTTTGGTAAAGCTACGCCTATAGAGCTAAGTTTTACCCAAGTGAAGAAGAGCTAGGATTATAGCAAAGTTAGCTATAGTATTGATACAAACATAAGTTTAAGGATAAGTGCATGGCAAAGAAAATTACCGGTTACATTAAGTTAACTATTCCGTCTGGGAAGGCTAATCCGTCTCCACCTATCGGCCCTGCTCTTGGTCAAAAAAGTGTGAATATTATGGAATTTTGTAAGGCTTTCAATGCTGCAACAAGTTCTCTTGAGCCAGGTACACCGATACCTGTGATTATTACAGTGTATGTGGATAAAAGTTTTGATTTTATCACAAAGACTCCGCCAGCTTCATTCTTTTTGAAGAAGTTTGCAAAAATTACAAAAGGTTCTGGTGCCACAAAGAAAGAAGCTTTTGTTGGTCAAGTGACGATGGCTGATTGCGAAGAAATTGCAAAAATTAAGATGCAAGATTTAAACGCCAACGATTTGGCTGCGGCCGCAAAAATTATAGCTGGATCTGCTGAATCTATGGGTCTTGAAGTAATTAAGTAGAGCAAGTAATACTAATTCTATTTCAAAATAGAAGCATAGAAAATGAGGCGAGCCGCGCGCAGCGTAGATAAACTACGTGAGCACGGCGAATGGGATATTTTCTATAGCTAATCTTTTGAAAGAGATTTAGTACAATAAACACAAGCAAAGTATAGGATATTATGGGGAAGAAAATAGCAGCGGTAATAAAAGAGTTGGATCAAACAAAGGAATATTCTTTGCAAGAAGCAATTGCGACTATTAAAAAAATTAGTTTTACTAAATTTGACGAAACGCTAGAAGTTGCAATTAATCTTGGAGTTGACCCTAGGCATTCTGATCAAATGGTTAGAGGTATTGTATCTCTTCCGGCTGGTCTTGGTAAAGATGTTAGGGTTGCCGTTATTTGTAAAGATGAGAGAGTAGCGGAAGCCAAAGCGGCGGGTGCTGATTTAGTTGGTTCTGCAGCTATTATAGATGATATTAAAGCTGGAAAAGTTGATTTTGACGTATGCATTGCGACTCCTGATATGATGGGTATAGTTGGTCAAGTAGCAAGAGTTTTGGGGCCTAAAGGGCTTATGCCAAATCCAAAATTAGGTACAGTGACGGCTGATATTGTGACTGCAGTGAAGAATGCTAAAAGCGGTCAAGTAGAGTATAGAGTTGAAAAAGCTGGGATAGTGCATGCAGGCCTTGGCAAAATTTCTTTTGCAGAAGGTGATTTGCTTAAAAATGCTCAAGCTTTTATTAATTCTGTAGTTAAAGCAAAACCTGCAGGTGCGAAAGGTGTTTATTTGAAGAAAGTTTATATGTCTTCAACTATGGGACCTTCCTTGAAGGTTGATTTGTCAACAATTTCTAATTAGAAATATTGGAGAGATAGAAGTGTTAAGATCTGAAAAGAAAAGTTTTGTAGAGGAATTAGAGGGTATTTATAAAACCTCGAATTCTGTAATCGTAACACACTACCACGGCTTGACAGTTGCAGAGGTTACGAAATTGCGTAAATCTCTGAGAGAGAAAGGCGCATCGTTTAAGGTGGTAAAAAATACACTTTCTAACATAGCTGCGTCGAATATGGGTGGTGCTTACGACCCTAAGATGTATGCTGGACCGACGGCAATTGCATATTCCGAAGATCCAGTAGCTGCGGCGAAAGGTGTAGTGGAATTTGCTAAGACCAACGATAATTTAAAAATTATTGGTGGTATAGTGAATGAGATGATTCTGGATGTAAGTGCAATACAACAGCTTGCTAAATTGCCATCACTTGATGAGCTTAGAAGTATGCTTGTTGGTTTGTTACAAGCTCCAGCGACAAAACTTGCAAGAGTTTTGCAAGCTCCGGCCGGTTCATTGGCTAGGGTTGTAAGAGCTTATGCTGATAAAAATTAATAATAAATAAAATAGGTTAAAGAGGTAAAAATTATGGCAAATATAACAAAAATCGCAGAAGATCTATCTTCTCTTACGGTCATGGAAGCAGCTAATCTTTCTAAGCTTTTAGAAGAAAAATGGGGTGTTTCTGCTGCTGCTCCTGTTGCCGCTATGGCAGCGCCTGCTGCTGGCGGTGAAGTAGCTGCAGAAAAAACAGAATTTGATGTTATTCTAGCAGCAGCGGGTGACAAAAAAATTGAAGTTATTAAAGTGGTTAGAGCTATAACAGGTCTCGGTTTGAAAGAAGCGAAAGATCTAGTTGATGGCGCTCCTTCTCCGATAAAACAAGGAATCACAAAAGCTGATGCTGATAAAGTTAAAGCAGAACTAGAAGCTGCTGGAGCTAAAGTAGAAGTTAAATAAATTACAATTTATTTAACTTTAAAGTGATATGGTAAGTTTAAGTAGCATTAGGTGCAAAAAAATCATGGCGAGCAACCGGTTTGGAGCATGGCCATCCAAGAAGTTCAGGATGACATTTGTAATTTTGTGGCCACGTCGTTTTACAAGCTTTTCGTCATGACGGTATGTGGGATTAAGCTCCTAATTCATGTGTTTTACTAGTATAAGCTTCATGATGTTAGCGCACAATAATTACTTAAATTTGCATTAGTAATCGATAAAAAATATCTGGAGATCTTATGCTGCAATCCTTACAAACAAGTAAGAGAGTTAGAAAAAACTTCGGTAAGATTAAATTGGTAGCATCTATACCCAATTTGATCGAAATTCAAAAAAAGTCTTATGAAGATAGTTTTTTACAGCTTCATTTGCCTGAAAAAGAAAGAAGTAATAGAGGTTTGCAAGGAGTGCTGGCTTCTATTTTTCCTATCTGCGATCCTTCCAATACAGCGACATTAGAGTTTGTTAAATATAATTTTGATCAGCCAAAATACGATGTTGAAGAGTGTATTCAGAGAGGATTAAGCTACGTTGCTGGGTTAAAAGTTACGCTGCGGTTAAGCGTCTTGGATATAGATGAAGCTACTGGTGCCAAAGAAATCAAAGGCATTAAAGAGCAGGAAGTTTATATGGGCGATGTACCGTTTATGACAAAAAATGGTACCTTTATCATAAATGGTACAGAGAGAGTTATCGTCTCTCAGATGCATAGATCTCCGGGTGGTTTCTTCTATCATGATGAAGGTAAAACTCATTCCTCAGGTAAGTTTCTATATTCTGCAAGGATCATTCCTTATAGAGGTTCGTGGCTTGATTTTGAATTTGATGCAAAAGATATAATTTATATTAGAATTGATCGTAAGAGAAAATTGCCAGTAACTAGTCTGCTATTTGCCATTGGCATGACTAAGAGCGAAATTCTCAGCACTTATTACGAGACTGAAATCTATGAGCATAAGAAGAAGGGCTGGGTAAAAGAATTCAACTCAAATGAAGTAGTGGTTCAGCGCCTGCACGCAGATTTAATTGATGCGGACACTAACGAAGTGCTTTTAGAGGCTGGACAAAAAATTACTCCAAGATTAGCTAAGAAGTTCGTAGAAAATGGCTTGAAAAAAATTCTAGTTCAAAATGATACGCTTGTTGGCAGTTACATTGGAAAAGAAGTAGTTGACACAAAGAGTGGTGAGGTTTTAGTAGAGCTGGGCAATCCACTTACTGAAGATACAATCAATGGCTTAATATCAGCGAGCATAAAGTCAGTTGCTATTTTGAAAGTCTCTCCATACAGTGATGCATATATAAGAAACACTCTTTTTGCTGATAAAAACCAAGATCAAGGTTCTTCGCTTATTGATATTTTTAGAGTATTGCGCCCAGGTGAACCTTCTACGGTTGAAGCTGGTAGAGTGCTTTTTGAAGGCTTATTCTTTGATGCTAACAGATATGATTTATCAGAAGTAGGCCGAATTAAGCTAAACTCTCGTTTAGACATTAATATTCCCGAAGAAAATACATGTTTAACTAAAGAAGATATAAAAGCGATTGTAAAAGTTTTGATTGATTTGAAAGACGGTAAGGGATCTGTTGATGATATTGATCATTTAGGAAACAGAAGGGTAAGATCCGTCGGAGAATTACTTGAAAATCAATTTAGAGTTGGTTTGGTCCGTATGGAAAAATCAATCCTAGAACGTATGAGTGTTGTTGATATTGATGCGGTGATGCCGCATGATTTGGTTAACTCGAAAGTTCTTGGTTCTGTGGTTAAAGAATTTTTCAGTACTTCGCAGTTATCACAATTCATGGATCAAACTAATCCATTGTCTGAAATTACTCACAAAAGAAGGCTTTCTGCTTTAGGTCCTGGTGGCGTGAGTCGTGATAGGGTTGGATTTGAAGTTCGTGACGTACATCCAACACATTATGGTCGTATATGCCCTATTGAAACGCCAGAAGGTCAGAATATTGGTTTGATTAACTCGATGTCTACATTTGCTAGAGTTAACAAATATGGCTTTATTGAAAGCCCATATAGAAAAGTTGTAGATGGCTTTGTAACTGATGAAGTGGTTTATTTAACAGCAAACGATGAAGCAAAATTTAAGATCGCGCAGGCGGACATGGAAATTTCTTCTGACGGCAAAATAAAAGCGGAGTTAGTTAACTGTAGGTATGAAACAGGAAATTTTGTTACTGTTCCTCCAAGTGAAGTTGACTTTATTGATGTCACGCCGATGCAAGTAGTTTCCGTTGCAGCATCTTTAATTCCATTCTTGGAAAATGATGATGCGAACAGGGCGTTGATGGGATCAAACATGCAGCGCCAAGCTGTACCATTGATTACCACTGATGCTCCGCTAGTAGGTACGGGTATTGAAGCGGTTGTTGCAAGAGATTCTGGTGCGGCGATTGTTGCAATAAATGATGGTGTTGTTGTGGAAGTTGATGCAGAGAGGATGGTTGTACAAACTCTGCAGCGTAAGCAAAATGGTGCGCCTGAGGTTGATATTTACACTTTAATGAAGTATCAAAAATCTAACCATAATACCTGTATTAATCAGAGACCATTAGTTGCAGTTGGGCAGAAAGTAAGCCAGGGAGAAGTGATTGCTGATGGTCCTGCGATTGATCGAGGAGAAATTGCTTTAGGACGTAACATGCTGGTAGCCTTTATACCATGGAGAGGTTACAACTTCGAAGATTCGATCTTAATTTCAGAAAGAATCGTCAAGGACGATGTCTTTACCTCCATTCATATTGAGGAATTTGAAGTTGTAGCAAGAGATACACGTCTTGGCCCAGAGGAAATTACTCGAGATATGCCTAACGTAGGCGAAGAAGCTCTTCGCAATCTAGACGAAGTGGGTATTGTTCATATTGGTGCAGAAGTCAAGCCTGGTGATATACTTGTTGGAAAAGTAACTCCAAAGAGTGAGTCACCGATGACTCCTGAGGAAAAACTACTAAGAGCTATATTTGGTGAGAAAGAGTCAGATGTGCGGGATACTTCGTTGTATGTTCCACCTGGTGTTGCTGGTACTGTTGTTGAAGTGAGAGTACTTTCACGCCGTGGAGTTGAAAAGGATGAGCGAGCTATTACTATCGAGAAGCAGCACGTAGAAAAGCTGGCAAAAGATAGAGATGACGAAGTTGAAATTGTTGACAGGTTTGTATTTATGCGTTTGCATAAAATACTTGAAGGTCAGGTGATTATCAGTGGTCCCAAATCTGTTAAAGCTGGCGAAAAAATAGACAAAAAATTGCTGGAGACTTTGTCAAAAGGTCAATATTGGCAGCTTACTGTTGAAGATAACTCTGTGATGAGTGAACTTGAACAAATTAAGCAGCAATATGATGAAAAACGAGATGAACTTAACAAACGTTTTAATAGCAAAGTAGACAAGCTACAAAGTGGAGATGATTTGCCACAAGGTGCCTTAAAGGTTGTGAAAGTATTCATAGCAACAAAGCACAAGCTTCAGCCTGGTGATAAAATGGCTGGTCGCCACGGAAATAAGGGCGTTATTTCTCGTATTATGCCTCAGGAAGACATGCCGTTCTTAGAAGATGGAACTGTTATTGATGTGGTATTAAATCCACTTGGATTGCCATCAAGGATGAACGTTGGTCAAATTCTTGAGACACATCTTGGATGGGCAGCAAAAAATCTTGGTAAAAATGTTGGCCAGATGCTTGAGAAGTACTCTCATAATGAGATTGATATTGATTCAATAAAAGATTTTGTTAGCAAGATTTACGAAGGTAGTGATATTGCTGCAGAGGTCAAAGATTTGAAGAAAGAAGATTTCTTGGAGTTTTGTGATAACTTAAAAGATGGTGTTCATTTTGCAACTCCTGTATTTGATGGGGCAAAAGTTGAAGGTGTAAAAGCTATGCTGAAGCTAGCTGGTCAAGATCCTTCTGGACAAGTTAGAGTAATTGATGGGAGAACTGGAGAATATTTTGATCGCCATATTACAGTTGGTTACAAATATATTTTGAAACTGCACCACCTGGTAGATAATAAGATACACGCACGTTCTATTGGTCCTTATAGCCTTGTTACTCAGCAACCTCTTGGAGGTAAATCTCATTTCGGTGGCCAAAGGTTTGGTGAAATGGAGGTGTGGGCACTAGAAGCGTATGGTGCAGCATTTACATTGCAAGAGTTATTAACTGTGAAATCTGATGATGTAACTGGAAGAATCAAAATTTACGAAAATATCGTAAAAGGTGATCATAATTTCAGTTCGGGATTACCAGAATCGTTTAATGTAATGATTAAAGAATTTAGATCATTGTGCTTGAACGTACAGTTAGAAGAGAGTTCTTAAGTATAGTGACTCTCTATTAAAATGATGGCTTGAATCGTCATGGCGAGCGATTGTAAGAAGCATGGCCATTGTAAGTTAAAAAAGCTTGTCATCCTGGGCTCGATCCAGGATCTCATGCAACGAAAGAAGATACCGGGTCAAGCCCGGTATGACTGGCTTTTTTAATTTACAATGGCCATTGTACTAGTGCGTGCCTTGCCATGACGGTGATAACAAAGAGCATATAATTTTGAATAGTTGTTAGAAAAAAACAAATTATAATTTTTAAAGATTTTTAGTTTAGGGAAAAGTCCATTATGTCACAGATCAATTTTTACGGCCAGCTCAACAGTACGCAGCAATTTGATCAAATCAAAATAAATATTGCTAGTCCAGAGCAAGTTCGTTCATGGTCGTATGGTGAAGTTACAAAACCAGAGACAATAAACTACAGAACATTTAAGCCTGAAAAAGAAGGCCTGTTTTGTGCAAGAATATTTGGTCCGGTGAAGGATTTCGAATGTTTGTGTGGTAAGTATAAGAGGATGAAGTACAGAGGCATCACTTGTGAAAAATGCGGCGTTGAGGTTACTACATCTAGAGTAAGGCGTGAGCGTATGGGGCACATCGAATTGGCCGCTCCTGTAGCTCATATTTGGTTTTTAAAATCACTGCCTTCCAGAATTAGTACGTTGCTTGACATCACTATGAAAGATCTAGAGAAGATCTTATATTTTGAAAATTACGTAGTAGTAGAACCAGGCATGTCGCCACTACAAAAAGATGACTTGCTGTCTGAGGACGCTTACTTAAGAGCTCAAGATGAGTATGGTGAAGATAGCTTTGTTGCTATGATAGGAGCTGAAGTTGTTCAGAAGTTATTATCTGATTTAGATCTGGAAGAATTAAAGAAGCAGCTAAAAACTGATTTGTTTGAAACTTCGTCGGAAACAAAGAAGAAAAAACTTGTTAAAAGGCTAAAACTTGTTGAAGATTTTCTTTCTTCAGGCAATAAGCCTGAATGGATGATCATGAATGTTTTGCCTGTTATTCCACCAGAAATCAGGCCTTTAGTGATGCTAGATGGTGGCAGGTTTGCTACTTCAGACTTAAATGAGTTATATAGAAGAGTAATAAATAGAAATAACCGTCTGAGACGATTGCTTGATCTAAAAGCGCCGGACATCATTATCCGTAACGAAAAACGTATGCTCCAGGAATCAGTCGACGCATTATTTGATAATGGTAGACGTGGAAAGGTGGTCAAAAATGCAAATAAAAGACCATTTAAATCCTTGAGTGATATGCTTAAAGGTAAGCAAGGTCGTTTCCGTCAGAATCTTCTTGGTAAGAGGGTGGACTATTCCGGTCGTTCAGTGATTGTCGTGGGCCCGGAGATGAAATTGCATCAATGTGGATTGCCAAAAAAGATGGCGCTAGAGCTATTCAAGCCGTTCATATATTCCAAGCTTGAAATGTATGGAATTGCAACGACTATTAAAGCGGCAAAGAAAATCGTCGAAGCTGAAAAAATTGAAGTTTGGGATATTCTTGAGGAAGTTATTAGAGAGCATCCGGTATTGCTAAATCGTGCTCCAACGCTGCACCGTTTAGGAATTCAGGCATTTGAGCCGCTGCTCATTGAGGGGAAAGCAATTCAACTACATCCGCTAGTATGTGCTGCGTTTAATGCTGATTTTGACGGCGATACAATGTCAGTACACATTCCGTTATCTATTGAAGCTCAGCTAGAAGCTAGAGTGCTTATGATGTCTACTAATAATATTTTAAGCCCTGCAAATGGTAAGCCTATTATTTCAGCAGATAAAGATATTGTTCTTGGTTTGTACTATCTAACTCTTGCGTTAGATAAGGAACCGGGTGAAGGAATGGTATTTAGTGATATTAATGAAATCGAGTTTGCTTTATTTGAGAAAGTAACGACTTATCACTCAAATATAAAATATCGTACCAAGATTTTGAATTCTGATGGAGAGTTTGTAGAAGCTATAGTTGATACTACTCCAGGAAGAGTGATCTTGTCTCAGTTGCTACCAAAGAGTAATAGCTTAGATTTCAAATTGCTAAACAAAGAAATGACCAAGAAAAATATATCAGGGGCAATCGATTCTGTATACCGTTATTGTGGTCAGAAAGCTACGGTAATTTTTGCTGATAGGCTGATGGAATTAGGCTTTAAGCATGCTTGTTCGTCTGGGATTTCTTTTGGAATGGATGACATGGTAGTGCCTGCGGCGAAAACTAAGTTCCTTGGCGAAACAACGGAGTTGGTAAATGAATTTGAGCAGCAATATTTGGAAGGTTTGATTACTTACGGCGAGAAATTTAACAAAGTTGTTGACGCATGGACTGCTTGTACAGATAAAATTGCTTCAAAAATGATGGAAGAAATAGCTGTTTCTTCTGATGACGAGAAGTATAGCACAAGTCAGGAAAGATTGAATTCGATCCACATGATGGCGGTTTCCGGTGCACGAGGTTCTGCAGCTCAGATTAAGCAGCTTGCTGGTATGCGCGGGTTGATGACTAAGCCATCAGGTGAAATTATCGAAACGCCTATTAAGTCTAACTTTAAAGAAGGGCTTACTGTTCGTGAATACTTTAACTCGACTCACGGAGCGCGTAAAGGACTTGCAGATACAGCTCTTAAGACAGCGAACTCTGGTTACTTAACTAGAAGACTCGTTGATGTTGCACAGGATTGTATCATTACTGATGATGATTGCGGAACAACTGATGGCATAGAAGTAAAGACAATCATTGAAGGAGGAGAGGTTATCATCTCTCTTGCGGATCAAATTCTTGGAAGAACAGTTGCAATTGATACATATCATCCAGTTACTGGAGAACTGTTGGTATCAGCTAGTCAGCTAATAGATGAAGAAAAGCTTGATAAAATTGAATCTTCTGGATTGGATTTAATCAAAATTAGGTCTGTGCTTACTTGTAAAACTAAAAGCGGAATTTGTGCTCATTGTTATGGTCGTGATTTGTCCACTGGATTTTTAGTATCTATGGGCGAAGCGGTTGGAGTTATTGCAGCTCAGTCTATTGGTGAGCCTGGAACTCAGCTTACAATGAGAACGTTCCACATAGGTGGTGCGGCAACAAAAGGTACCGAGGTATCATCTGTTGAAGCTTCATACGAGGCTAAGGTAAAAATCAACGGTCGTAATTTAGTGATTAACTCTGAAGGTCGTCAGATTGTAATGAGTCGTTCATGTGAAGTACTTCTTGTTGACGATAAAGGTACTGAGCGTTCAAGATTTAAAGTACCTTATGGTGCAAGGTTGATGGTTGACGATGGCTATAAAGTAGAAAAAGGCCAAAAACTTGCCGAGTGGGATCCATATACTATTCCAATTATTACTGAGAAATCAGGTAAAGTTGTGTTTACTGACATGCTTGAAGGCTTATCGATCAGAACCATAATGGATGACACTACTGGTATTGCAAGCAAGATAGTAATTGAATCTAAGCAATATTCAAAAGGCGCTGATTTGCGTCCACGTGTACAATTGCTTGATGGAAAAGGAAAATCAGTGGAGCTTTCAACCGGATTGGAAGCAAAGCATTATTTACCTGTCGGAGCTGTTTTGAGTATTGAAGATGGTGCTGAAGTAGCTGCTGGTGATATTTTGGCTCGTATTCCTCGTGAATCAACGAAAACTCGTGATATTACTGGTGGACTGCCAAGAGTGGCAGAACTTGTTGAAGCACGTCGTCCAAAAGATCATGCTGTCATTGCTGATGTTGATGGTCGTATTGAATTTGGTAAGGATTATAAATCTAAGAGAAGAGTAATATTGCACCCTACTGATGGGGCTGAGCTGTTGGAGTATATGCTACCAAAAGGTAAGCATGTGGTAGTTAATGAGGGTGATTTTGTTAAACGCGGAGATATGATTATCGATGGTAATCCAGTGCTTCAGGATATTCTAAAAGTCATGGGAGTTGAAGCTCTTGCTCGCTATATGGTAGCTGAGATTCAAGCTGTATATAGGTTGCAAGGTGTAAAAATTGATGATAAACATATTGAAGTTGTGATCCGTCAGATGCTACAAAAGGTTGAAATTACTAATCCAGGCGATACAACGTTCCTTGCTGGAGAACAAGTTGATTTACGTAATCTAGATGATATCAATGAGCGCGTAGTAAAAGAAGGTGGTCAGCCAGCTAGATATGAACCGGTACTGCAAGGTATTACAAAAGCTTCATTACAGACGAATTCATTTATTTCTGCTGCTTCATTCCAGGAAACTACAAAGGTTTTAACAGAAGCTGCTGTTGCAGGTAAAATAGATTACCTACAAGGTTTGAAAGAAAATGTTATTGTTGGTAGATTAATACCATCTGGTACCGGTTTCTATATGGGAATGGCAAAAAAATTAGCGGCGGAAAGAGATAGAATTATCGCTGAAAAATAATACTAAAATCCGTCATGGTGGGGGATCGCGAAGCTTCCGTGGCCAGAAGGGTCATCCTGGGCCGAAGGCAGGCGTAGCCCCATTTAGTTCAGGATGACAGTTCAACAGTCATCCCGTGTAAAGGTCAACTAATTCCATGACAAAACGGCTAAAAGACTGAACTTCTGCCTCCGCGCCCTAGTCTCTCCGCCGGAAATGCCTTGCAGAGGTTTTCCTATCCTTTATTGTCATTCCCGCGCCAGGCGGGAATCCATGGCAAAACGGCTAAAAGACTGTCCCGCCTGGCGCAGAATGACAAAAAAGAGAGCTGGAATAATATCGAGAGGCTGTTTTATGCAAAAACATTCTCAGCAATTCCATAATATTTTTGTACATATATCGTCGTTTTCTTATGGATCTTACAATAAAGTTTTATCTCGTATCCCTTTTATTTATCCACGCCTAAGAGTTCTGACGGAAGGACTTTATACTGCTCGGGATGATTGTTATTTAAATACTACTAATTTCCACTATTGTCGATACGTCGTTTAATTTGGGGCGGCATGTAGTTTTCGTCATGCTTGGCTAGTAATTTTATTGCCCAAAATGACTTAGACGATTGAAGATTTCCCTCTGCTACAATACCTTGTCCCTCACGAAAGAGAGCTGGTAGAATGCCTTGATAGATAATTTCTAATTCTTGAGAATAGTCTGTGATAATAAAACGTATTTTATTTTCTGTTTCTCTTTTAATAGAACCATTTTTGACTATTCCGCCAACTCTTACTTTGCCATTCTTGTTTTCAATCTTAGAAATTTCTGAGGGAGGGTAGAAGAACACTATATTGTCATTCAGATTTGAAAGAATAATATACACTCCTATTGAACATAGTGATAGTATGGTTAAGATTGTAAATATCCTATTTCTTTTTCTGTGATTCACTAGATTTGAAATCTATAATGGTTTTTCCTAACATCAAAGCTAAGATTGTAAATGTAAAACAATACGCACATAGCAAATAACTATTCATAAATACCTCCAACTACATTGTCATGGCGAGGAAGCATCGGCGCCCAAAGCCGTCCAGAAAAATACAGTCACCCTGAGCTTGACTTGGCGAAGACCCACCTCTTGGCCTAGGATTTCATGAGACAGAAGAAGATACCGGGTCAAGCCCGGCATGACTGACAATCAGTATGACAACTTTAGTTTCCTGGATGGCCACGCTCCCTTATGTTCACTCGCCATGACGAGTTTATTCAATTGGTTTTTGCTTTGCTAGTTCTATTGATAGATCTCGTGCTTTTACTGGGTCCATACTTGCAATTACTGGCGCAACTTTAACTTCTTTCATATTACTTACCACTTTAAGAAGCACTGGCATTTCAAGCTCGTTAAAGATCTTGGCAGCGTCTTTTGGTTTCATCGTTTCATAAATTTTTACCAAACTGAGAATTTTGCTATTCTCTTTTTGATCATACTGCTTCATCAGTATTTCCAATTGGGATTGCAGGGTTTGTAATTCGCTCACCTTTTGATCAATTTTGTTCTCAGTAGCTTTCAATACTTGCTCTCTAACATTCATATCTTTTTTCTCTTTATCAAGAGTATCCCTTCTTTTGGAGAGCTCTTTTAAAAGATCCATTTCCGAACGTGAAAGATTGTCTAAAGCTGATTTTTCAGCCATCTTGCCCGGGTTATTAGTTATGACAGCTTCTGGATTATGGTCTGGTGCTTTTGGTGATTCTTTTTTAGGGGCCTTACTTGAATTACCATCTTGATGTATTGAATTGCTGGATTTCTCTGGTTCAGGAGAAGATTTTGCATAGGCTGTATCAACAAGTACAGAAGAAGTACTAGTATCAACAGAATAAGTTGTTTGTTCTTGAATACGACCAAAAAGCATTGAAGCTTTAGCAAACAACGTAATAATCAGTAATATTAATATAGGCGAAAATAAGCTTGCTTTCATTATTTCTTAGCGTTAATTTTTCTTAAAGTGTCATAATAGTTCATCTGATTCAAACTTGCACTTTGTTCGTCAGTTTTTTTGCTTACAATGCTTTGAATGAAATTTTTTAATTGGTTCGTATATTTGCTTTCAAAAGATTCATTGGCAACTGGTGCTAAATCTTCCTCGGTAAATTTTTCTTTTGGTTTTGATTGTATAGAGTTCTCGTAAGCATTCTTAGGAGATTCAAATTCGTACAAAGATTGGCCAAGTGATTGGGTCTGAGCACTAAGTCTTGCAGAAAGTTCGCTTGCTATTTCGCTCATAGTTACAAGCTGCGATGAAACTTCTTTTGCTTCTTCAATAACTGCTTTTATCTCATTACTAGTGACTTTGCTCAATTCACTCATTTCATTTACATTGTTTTCTGCCTTAATGATGGAAGCATTTAACTCCTTAATCATTCGAGCAAACTCAATTCTGCTATTCTGCAAATCCTGAATTCGCCTGTTAAGCATCCAGCAGTAACCAACACAAACAACGGTCATTATCAGTAGTAAGAAATCTAAAATTAACATATTAACCTATTCTTCAAAAAAGTTTTTCAAATTTATAGCAACCTTATTATCTACTTTACCGACTTTGCCGGTAAACAGAGCTATTGGTCCAGATCGAACAATAATATCTTTATCTTTTGGGTGATCCATAACGAATGTATCGCCAATTTTAAGTTTTGCAATCTCTTCAATTGTAGATATTCTGTTGGTTATGACGGCTTCAACGGCCAAATTAACTCCTTTTATGCTTTCAGAAAGCATACGTTCCCACTCTTGATCAGAACCAAATTTATCACCAAGGAACACTTGTTGCATTTGCTCTTTAATCGGTTCAATAGTTTTGTACGGTAATATCAATTCAATATTCTTTACCTGTTCGTCAATCTCTATTCTTAATTTTAGAGCGATTACTGCGTCTCCAGGTCTAGCGATTGTTACAAAATTAGGATTACTCTCCAACCTTTCGAAGTTAAACGTAGTAGGTGTAATTTGATCAAAAGCATGACTAAGTTCTGTAAGGATAATTTCTGAAATTTGTCGAGCTAATCCTTGTTCAATCGAAGTTAAGATTCGTTCTGAACCGTTGGCACTAGCTGGTGATGTATTTTTTTTACCGCCAAGTAATAAATCTACAAACGAAAAAATCATATTGTTCTCGAGTATAAGCAAACCGAAATTTTCCCACTCAACTGCTCTAAAAATTACAATAGATATTGGGTTTTTATTGTGGTCGAAATACCCCCCAAATCTCAAAGATTTGTAATCTTCAATTGTCACATCCACTGGTTCAGAGGTGAGGTTCCTAAGAGCCGTACTTAGCTGACGAATAAATTTTTCAAAGATAATTTCAAGCATTGGAAGCTTGTCATATGATTGCAAGGATTGTTCAAGAACAGCTTTTATACCAGTCAAGTTACTAGGCGAACGAGTGTTTACCTTTTTTTGAGTTGCTAGACCTTCATTATCTTTATTTTGTTCTTTAGTCATTTTTATTACTAAAACTGTTTATGCGTATACTCAACTAATTTACCGTGATTTCTTGAAATAACACTTCTTTTACAACAATCGGTGCAGTGATTTTATTAATTCTCTTGGAAATCTCTTCTTTCAAATAAAGTGTGCTATTAGAGCTGTTAAAATCTGTTGCCCTAAGAGTTCTTAAAAATGTGATTAGTGTATCCTTTATAACTGGCATCTTGGCTAAAACAGCTACACTTTCCTCTTCAGTACCAAGTCGCATTGTTATGTCCATTCTCAGATGCTCTCTTTTTGGTCCGGAGGCAGATAGGCCAACAGTAATAGGGTCTACATCCAAATAAGTATTAGAGTCAAGTTGCACCTGCTCTTTTCCTTTCGGTTGCTTAATCTCGCGGTCCTCAACGGGCTTGGGGCCTTTTATAACAAAAAAGAAAAAGAACACAGCACCAACTATTGTGAGAAGAATTGGTGCAGCAATTAGCGAAAACCTTTTTATCTTCTTCTTTTTTTCTTCGGAAATACCAAATTTACCGGCTTCAGAGGGAGTTAATGGCTCTTCTTCATTCTCGTAATTCATCAGCGTTGTTAAATTTTTATGTTGAAAATATTAATATTTTGTAGTAGTTTCATAGCAATTCTGTAGTACAAAATACATGAAAGTTAAAAAATATTCTACTAAAATTTCTGTATTACTGTGCTTACACTAAAAATCGGCTTAAAGTAGACTTAAATTTAAAGAAATTACTTAAGAGTTACACATTTGATGATCAATTATATGGCGCAAGTTTTAATAAACAAAGTATCTTTATCTTTTTGGATTCTTTTGGTACTGGAGTTGTTCTTTTTATGCAATGCAGCATCTGCAAATAATTCGTCTTATATTGCGCTTTCTGGCCAAATAGCTAGGAAGAGGCAACTAGAAGTTGTGGCAAATAATGTTGCTAATTCTAATACGGTTGGTTATGAACAAGATAACATTTTGTTCCGCAATGTAGACGTTAAACAAAATTCACGCAGAAGCAATTCTTTTACATGGCCTGAAACAACTTATAGAAGCGGCGATCAGGGACCAATCAAAGTTACTAATAGACCGACTGATATAGCTGTCGTTGGGGAAGGCTATTTTAAAGTTATCACACCTAGAGGAGAGCGATATACTCTCGATGGATCTATGATGATCAATAACCAGGGTGTTTTGGTGAGTTCTGCAGGGCATCCAATTTTGAGTCCTGATAATGCTTTTATTGAAATTCCGGCAGAATTTCAAACGCTTGAGATTTCAGCAAACGGGGCTGTGTTTGTTGATAATGAAGAGATTGGTCGGATAGGTGTGTTTATCTTCGATTCAAAAGACCCTATTATAAAAGAAGGGGGAAACTTGTACGCTATAGAAGGTACCGATCGAGTGCTTGAGGAGTTTACCATAGTTTCCGGAGCGCTGCGTACGTCCAATGTTAATTCTGCTCTTGCAATGTCTCAGCTAGTTGAAATGCAGAGATCATATGGATTAACCACTGATTTGATGACTAATGTAAACGAAACCGAGACATCGGCGATAAATAAATTAACTAAGTAACAAGTAAATAGAGGAAAAATTATGTCTTCAATAGCAATGAGTGCAGCAGTTACAGGAGCACAAGCGCAGCAGCTAAGAATTGATACTATTTCCAATAATGTGGCCAACGTTAATACTGACGGCTATAAAAGAGTGGAAGCATCATTCTCAGATCTTTTTTACATAAACCTCAAAAGAGCTGGTATTTTAGAAAATGCTGAAGCCGCTCCAAGACCAACAGGCGTACAAGTTGGTATGGGAACCAGAATTATTGGTACATACCGAAATATGGAAATGGGTCCATTACGTCAGACTTTCCATCCGCTTGATATTGCGTTAACTGGGCCGGGATATTTTGCTATTACCTTACCAAATGGCAAAATAGGGTATACAAGGGCAGGAGCCTTTCAGAGAGATGCAGATACAGGAAATATCAGTACTCCTGATGGAAAGTCGCTCGCAACTGCTATTTCTATACCAACGGATATTGCCACAGAGAAGGTTCAAATTTCTGAAAGCGGGTTAATTACTGCTCAAGATCCTGCTAATCCCGCAGAAATTACTGAAATTGGGCAATTGGAAATTTTTACCTTTCCAAACGAGAGTGGACTTGAAGCAATAGGAAATAATTTACTCATAGAAACCAGAGGTTCTGGTGCGCCAATTGCAGTTGATGATACTAGTGGAAGATTTAAACAAAGCTTTTTAGAAGGCTCAAATGTGAAAGCGGTCGAAGAGCTTACAAAATTAATCGAAGCTCAGCGAGCATATGAATTAAATACACGTGTGATAAGTACTGAAGATAAAATATTGGAAGCTACCAATAGTATTAAGTAATTATAGCTAAAAAACTATGACAAGGATGGATATGTGCTATATTGTCGGAAAAACGGCGCATATCCAATATCGAATGAATAAATAAATGAAATCATTAAACTTTTTACTTTTCCTCTGCATTAGTTTTATTTCCCTGTTTGCGATCGCAAACGAGGATTTTATTGATAAAACTATAAATGGACTTCTCCAAGAAAAAATTCAAGATAGCCGTATAATCATTGAGCAAGAATACAGTTCTAAAAGCAAACTTGACAAGATCAAGTCGGTACAAGATAAAATTGATTCAATCGTTATTGAACAATTTGAGCCAAAAAATTATAGCTTTAGAATTCGTGTTAACTATAATGATGGAAAAGCTGAAACACTATCGGGGCGATATAACTCGTATGTTATGGCGCCTGTTGCTGCGCGATATATTAAGTTTGGCGACGTTATACAACAATCTGATGTAACGACGATAAAAATAAGGATTGATAGTTTAAGTAGCGACTATGCCTCTGAAATTAATGAAGTAGTTGGGATGCAAGCTAAGAAATATATAGCTGCAGGTAAAATGTTTAAAACTAATGAGGTTGCTAGTCCTAATGTGATAAAGAATAACGACCCTGTTAATATTGTGTATTCTTCAGGGGTTATAAATTTAAAAACAGTAGGCATAGCCATGGGAAATGGAGCTGTTGGGGATATGGTTAAGGTAAAAAATAGCTCTTCTGGAGTAGTATTACTCGGACAAATTATAAATAAGAATACGGTAAAGATTGGTGGTGAAAATGAATAGAATTTTGTTATTTGTAATATCACTATTTGTTGTTTCTTCTTGTAGCGAGACTGTTGACCGTCTAAAGCGAGTTGGTAAAGCTCCTGAATTTGAAAATATTGAAATTCCCACTGTTGAAGAAGATGAAGAAGAGATTGAGCGTCGGGAAGCAAGGTTACAATCTCAGCATGCACATATGCGTAAAACCAACTCTTTATGGCAGCCAGGTTCGACTACATTTTTCAGGGATAGCAGGGCTTGGAAAGTTGGAGATATAATAAGAGTGGTGGTAGAGATCAAAGATAATGCTAGCTTAGATAATTCTACGCAGCAAAATAGAACTGGATCAGATAGCCTTGGACTACCAAAGTTGTTTGGTAAGGAAAAAGCGATAAAGGCTAATTTATCTACCACTGCAGACTTGAACTCTTTGGTAAGTACTCGGTCGAATCATGCTCATTCAGGAAGTGGAACAATTTCTCGTAAAGAAGATATAAAGACCGAGATAGCAGCGGTTGTAACCAAAGTCTTGCCAAATGGAAATCTTGTTGTGCAAGGTCATCAGGAAGTTAGAGTTAATTATGAGCTCAGAGAAGTAAAAATTGCAGGAATTATTCGACCAAAAGATATAACTAGCGATAATTCTATAAGAACGAACCAAATGGCTGAAGCTCGTATTTCTTACGGTGGCAGAGGCGTTGTAAGTGATGTTCAGCAGCCAAGAGTAGGTTCACAAGTTGTTGATATAATAGCTCCGTTCTAAAGAAAAAAGGGTGATTTATGGATGCTGGAGTAGTAGCTGAGATAAGTAGGGAGGCTGTATATGTTTTGATAGCAGTCTCGGCTCCTGTACTCATACTTGCTCTAGTAATTGGTCTGCTCATTTCTCTTTTGCAAGCTCTTACTCAAATACAAGAGCAAACCTTAACTTTTGTCCCAAAGATTATTGCTGTATATTTTGGCATGATTTTCATTTTGCCTTACATGTTTAGTAAGCTTAAGGTTTTTGTTGATCATATTATGCAGCATATTGTTCAGTAGGTAACGTGAATAAGTCAATTTCTGGAAAATACTGGTCCATACATTCTTATGATGAGGATTTTATTTCTGAGCTTACACTTTATCTTGGAATAGATGACTTTCTCGCCAGAATAATATCCGCGCGTGTTGCATCTGTTGCCCAAGCTGGGCATTTTCTTAATCCTAAAATCAAATCCTTACTCCCAGATCCTTTTCATCTGCTGGATATGCAAAAAGCTGTAGATAGAACAATCATCGCCATAAACAACAATGAAAAAATATGCATTTTTGCTGACTATGATGTAGATGGTGCCACTTCTGCGGCTCTTTTAAAAAATGTTTTTAGAGAAGTTGGAATTAATGCAAGCATATATGTTCCTGATCGTATTACAGAAGGCTATGGCCCAAGCTTAGAAGCAATGCAAAAAATTAAATCTCAAGGGGCAAAACTAGTTATTACGGTGGACTGCGGCTCAGTAGCCTTTGATGAATTAGAATATGCGACAAGCCTAGGTCTGGATGTAATAGTAATAGACCACCACATAAGTATGGACAGCTTACCACACGCTGTGGCTGTTATCAATCCAAACCGCTTGGACGAGACAAGTGAATGCAAAAATTTGGCAGCTGTTGGAGTATCATTTTTATTTGCAGTAGCGTTATGCAAGTCTCTTAAAGAAATTGGTTTTTTTCAGGAGAATAATCTACAAGCGCCTGATCTTATGCAATATCTTGATTTAGTAGCGTTAGGTACAGTTTGTGATGTTATGCAACTGACAGACCTTAATCGTGCGTTTGTTGCACAAGGATTAAAGATAGCAAAAAATAGAGCAAACATTGGTTATAGAACATTATCTGACATTACCAATATTCAAGAGGTTCCAAATTGTTACCACCTTGGATTCATCCTTGGGCCACGCATAAATGCTGGGGGAAGAGTAGGGAAATCCTGGCTTGGAGCACATCTTTTGTCAACTACTTCTGATCAAGAAGCTTTAGAAATTGCTACAGAGCTTGATAGGTATAATGAAGAGCGTAAGGCCATCGAGTATGCGGTACTTGAAGAGGCTATGAATTTAGCTCAGGCACAAATTCATAATCATAGCCTTTTTATAGTTGGCAATAATTGGCATCCCGGGGTTATAGGTATTGTTGCTGGCAGATTAAAGGAAAAATACAATAAACCAGTAGCAGTTATTGCTTTAAATAATGGGATAGGCAAAGCTTCGTGTCGTTCAATTAGAGGCGTTGATTTTGGGTGTAAAATTATAGAAGCAAAACAAAAGGGTTTGCTTATTGCTGGAGGAGGGCATGCTATGGCGGCCGGATTCACTGTAGAGAGCGGCAAGGTTCAGGAGCTTGAGCAATTTTTAAACCAAGAATTTGGCAAAGATTTACAATCTACAGATTCTCATTTGCGTGAGTTTTACGACCTTGATCTTGCAACGAATGCTGCCAGCCTTGAATTGCTGGCAGAGATCGATAAGCTTGAGCCGTTTGGTAATGGAAATCCAGCGCCAGTATTTAGGTTTTCTGACGTTTACGTGCTTAGAGCTGATATTGTCGGCTTAAAGCATATTAAGGTAATTTTTGCTCCAACTAAAGATTCTTATAGTTCAAAACCGCTTTCTGCTATGGCGTTTAATGCTGTTGGA